>NZ_MKMC01000003.1:0-64782 GCF_001856095.1 Methylomonas sp. LWB | reverse complement strand
CGTCGCGGGAGTGTAACGCGTTTTCGCTACGAAAGTGGCGGTCGAAGATGCGCTCGAGGTCGCCGGCCGGAATGCCGATGCCTTGGTCGCTGAGACTAAACACCGCTTCGCCGTTTTCGACCACTAGCGCGGCGGCGATATGGCCGTCGGGATTGGAATAGCGGCAGGCGTTGTCGCCGAGGATGAACAACACCTGACGCAGGCGTTGTTTGTCGCCGCGCACCCAGACCGGGTGATCGGGCAGGTGCAGGGATACCGACAAGGCATTCTCCTCGGCCATGACTTTAAAATCCTCGATGGCGCCGCCGATCAATTCGGCGAAGTCCAGCCCATCCCATTCGAACTGCATCATCGTGGTTTCGGCGCGCGCCATGAATAGCAAATCGTTGAC
The DNA here is from genome assembly GCF_001856095.1 of Methylomonas sp. LWB. Lineage (NCBI taxonomy): Bacteria > Pseudomonadati > Pseudomonadota > Gammaproteobacteria > Methylococcales > Methylococcaceae > Methylomonas > Methylomonas sp. LWB. The sequence goes on along the minus strand of NZ_MKMC01000003.1, from coordinate 64,391 downwards.
GTATTTACCCAGTTGTTCGGACAGTTCGACGATGCGGTGCAGCGCGTCTTGGTACTCTTCGGGATCGCGTTCGCGGCCGCGCAGCGTGACTTCGGCCTCGCCGCGGATTACCGTGATCGGCGTGCGCAGTTCGTGCGAGATGTCGGCGAAGAATTCGCGGCGGGCGTTGTCCAGTCTTTGCAACTCTTCGTTCAGTTGGCGCAACTCTTGGGTTCGTTCGGCGACGCGGCGTTCCAGCACGGATCGGCCCTTGCGCAATTTTTCCTGCTGGCGTTCGAGTTCCTGGGCCATTTGGTTGAAATGCTTGGCCAGATAGGCAAATTCGTCGCCGCTGTCCAGCGCCAGCCGATAGCGCAGATTCCCGGAGGCAATTTCGTTGGTGCCGGCCATCAAGGCTTCCAACGGCTTGCGCAAACCGCGCATCAAGTAAAGGCCGGACGTCAGGCTGAAAGCGGCGGCCAGCAGGGCGCTGCCGATCGCCAGCCAGCGCGAGCGTTTGACCAGCGCTTCCAATTCCTCGCGGGCCTTGTCGGCCTTGGCCCGCTCCGCATTGATCGCGACATCTATCAAGGGTTGAAATTTGCCGTCGATTTCCTCTTCCGAAAATTTGGACAGCAACTGGGTGGCTTTTTCGCGTTTACCTTGTTGGCGCAAGCGCTCTACTTCGTCGAAACGGTATTTGCTGGCGTCCAAGAATGCGGTGAAATGGGCGACTCGCTCTAGCTCCGCGGATTTCCCGGACCAATCCGCCCGGTCCTCCGCCGAGGGTTGGACCGCCGTCGCGCGTAACGCGGAAACCGCGTCGTAAAGGTGCTGCTTGGAAGTGTCGACGCCGGCTTGGGCGGCAGGGCTGTCGGTAATCAGACGGTCCAGCCGTTCTTTAAAATGCCGGTAAGCTTCCAGCGATAGGCGCTGATAATGGTCGAAGGCTTCGTAAGCGCGCTGGCTGCGTTGGAAATAACCGGCGACCTGATTCGTTTCCCAGAACATCGTGCCGCCCATGGTTAGCACGAAGCCGAACGAGATGGCGATGACCAGCGTCAGGCGGCGGCGAAACATGGCGGTTTATTTGGCGTCGCCGCCGCTCTCGTCGAGTTGCTTTTCCATGGAGCGAATGGCTTCCAGTTTTTCCCGCAATAAACGGGTCTCGTCGGTTTTCGGCGTTCCGACATCGCTCCTTTCCTTCGCTTCCGCCGGTTGGGCGGTTCGTTGTTTGCGTTCCAGGTTGCCGAGTTTTTTCGAATAACCTTGAATTTGCTTCAACGTCGCGGTTTGGGTGGTTACGAATTGCTTCATCGCTTCGTCCGGCAAGGCCGCCGGCGGCAGGTTACCGACGTCGTCAAGGATTTTCGCAATATCGCCGCAGGTGTCGGAAAAGACCCGGCCAACCAGAATTTGCAGCCGGTTGGTCAAATTCGGCGCCTCTTTGTTTTGTTTGACCAGTGCTTTGCATTGCTCGGCGCGAGCCGCTGGGGTCAGTTCGGCGGTTTTCGCGGCGAACGCCAGCAGCCGGTCGAATTCGCTGGCTACTTTCGGCGGTGTGTAGCATTCTGGCGTAGGCGGGCTGGGCTGGGGTTCCATTTGGGCGCAGCCGGTTAAAAGCGCGACACTCAGAACGGCGAGTTTGGATTTCATCATCGGGTTGTTACACGGGTTAAACGGCGATTTTACCGGTTCTAGTCGAGCATCGGTAGCGATAGTCGAAAGCGGTTGCCGTGCAGGCCGGGTTCGCCGTCCACCCAGGCCAATTTGCCCTGGTGGTTGGCGATATAGGTTTTGACGGTTTCCAGATTCAGTTCGGCCATATCGCCGAAAGAGCCGGCCGGAAACCGGAAAAACGGTTCCAGGATCGCGCTGCGTAGCGCCGGATTGATGGTGGGGCCTTCGTCTTCGATTTCCAGCTCCAATTCGGTATCCTGGAGACGTAAGCGCAACGTGATTTCGCTGTCTTCCGGAGCGTGAGCCCAGGCTAGCAGCAACAACTGTTCGACGATCAGGTGCAGTTGGTCGGCAACGCCGGAAATGACCGCCGGTTGGGTCTGTTTCTTCAAATGCAGCGACTTGGCGCGTAACTTGGCGCGCAGTCCGCTGATCACTTCGTCGATCAAGTTTTCCAGGTCGATCAAGTCTTTTTCTTCCGGCTCCTGGCTGAATTGGCTGTCGTTTAGCTGTCGCAGGCAGTCGTCGTACAGTGCTTGCAGGTCGGCGACCGCGTCGTGCAGGTTACTCGGATCGCCGCCATGGCCGAGCGAGTGTAGGCCGATCTTCAACGCGGCCAGCGGGGTGGCGATCTGTCGGGTCATGCCGGCCATGGTTTGATGTTTGGCGTATTCCAGTTCGTGCAGGCGGTTTCTCAGCCATTCCAGGCGATTCCCGAGTTGTCGCCAATCTTCCAGGCCGTCCAGCAGTATCGGCTCGGCCAGACCGCCGCTCAGGCCGCGTACCGCGCGTTCCAATTGGCGGATGGCACGCATTTGCACATAGACCAATCCGATCACCAGCAAGGCGGAAATCGCCGCCAGCAAGCCGCCCTTGATCATGACATCCCGTTCCAGCGCGGCCGATTGGCGGTTCAATTGCCGAAAGCGCTGATCCACGTAGGTTTCAAAATCCCTGGACAGGGTGGCGGCCGATTCACGCAAACTTTGAAAGGCTTCATCCAACGGAAGCTTGATATCGTCTTCGCTGGCCGAACCGATGATTTGTTGGTAAATCAAGACTTCTTTCTCGGCCAATTCGTTGGCCAACAGCGCGATGCGGTTGTCGACTCGCAGTTTCAATAGTTCGTTCAACGCTTGCTTAAAGGTGGTTCGGGTGGCTTCGTAGGACTCGCGCTCGTAGGGTTGGCGCAGCGCCGGATCGGACAGCAAAACGAACAAGCGCGCCTTGCGCTCCACGTCCGAGGTCTTTTGCAGCACCAGCCGAATGTTTTGGGTTTGCTCGAATATTCGGGTATTCAATTCTCTGCCCAATGCCGAGGCCTCGCGCATCGTGGCCGCCGAATGAACAGCGGCAACGAACAGCGGGATTGCGGTCGCGACGAAGCCCAGCGCGGTCAGGGCCTTGAAAGAAATCAGTTTTTTAAAGTTCATCCTAACGTCGCCGCCTTGGTCATAATGCAATAGTAGTGGGAATTCCGGAATTCGGTAGGTTCGCGCCCGCCTGCTTGCCGCGAAATGGATGGGATAATGCCGGGTGGCCTTCATTTAATTTTAATCAAAACTTCAGGGTTAATCTCATCTGGATGGGCTAATCTCTGGTCCCGTATACGCTCGAAAAAGTACCGGCATAAGAGAAACAATGGCTTAGGCGTGGTATCTGGATTGTTTTTCATAAGCTCTCGAGTTCACTGGCAAGGGCGCTAACGAGGCAAGCCGCGAGGCAGGGTTCAGCCCCGCGATGATCGAAATCCTACACTGGCTCCCAAAGTAAACTGGGAGTGCGGTCACTGAAATTTAAAGGAGTATTCACTTGGTTTTCCAGCAGCACACCTTCGATAGTTGTTTCGAGGTCGTTTTGGCAGATACCCCCGAGAGCCAGCGTATTCATTACAATCTGAGGTACCAAGTCTATTGCGACGAAATGGGCTACGAAGACAAATCGCGTTTTCCGGACAAAATGGAGTACGACGAATGGGACCATCATTCGGTGCATTTTTTGGTGCGCGATAAACTCTCCAAGCAATGGTTGGGCGGATTGCGTTTGGTATACCCGCAGTGCTTCGAGTTTCCGTTCGAGCACAAATGCAACGATGTCGCGCCGATTTCGGAAGAGCAATATCTGCAGGCGGTGGAGATCTCCCGCTTATGCGTGATCAAGCAGGCCCGTCGCGTGGCTCAGCCGGGCAGCGAGGATTTGGGCGGCAACGTCACGATGTTGCGGGCTTACCGTCAACAGAGTAAAAGCCTGATGTGGGGTTTGTACCGGGCGGCCGTGCTGTATTGCGCCCGTAACGGCGTCAAGCATTGGTTTATTCTGGTGTCGCCATCCTTGGCTCACGCGGTAAAAAAAGAAGGCTTCCAGATGACGCAAGCCGGCAATCCTTGTGAGTTCCGCGGCCAGCGCATACCTTATATACTGGACGTCGATCAAATTCTGGCGAATCCGTTCTGGCTGACCGATTACCGAAACGAATATCTGCGGTTTTCCCAACTCGACCGCGTCGCGCCGGCGGCGCTCAAAGCGACGGCGTCAGGTCGCTCGCAGTTCGGATCAGTTCGCTGAGTTCGCGGATCAGCGCGTCCCTGGCGCTGGTCTTGCGCCAAACCAGGCCTATCGTTCGATTCGGTGCCGGCGGCTGAAACGGTAGATAGCGAAGCCCGGCCTCGGCGCGCGCCGCGATACGCGGCACCAAGGTAATGCCGGTTCCGGCTCTGACCATCTGTCGCAAGGTTTCCAGGCTGGTGGCGCGTACGTCCTGCTCCTCGTCCGCGCCAACCGTCCGACAGACTTGCAGGGCGTGACCGCGCAAGCAATGGCCTTCGTCCAGTAGCAGCAAGCGTTCGCCGTTCAAATCGTCCGCCACGACCGTCGCCTTGCCGGTTAACGGGTGGTCGTCGTGCACCGCCAATAAAAACTCGTCGTCGAACAGGGGCTGGCTGTCCAAAAAGTCCTCGTAAATCGGCATTGCCAGCAACGCGCAGTCCAATTGCCCGCCACGCAGTTGTTGCAACAGCTGCTCGGATTTTTCCTCGACTAGTATCAAGCGTATGCGCGGTAACGCGTGTTTGATCAGCGGTACCAGCTGTGGAAACAAATAGCTGGCCAACGTCGGAAACGCGCCCAAGCGCAGATTCCCGGACAGCGGGTCTTGAGCGGTGGCGGCCAATTCCTTGATGTTGGCTTGTTCCTTCAGGATGCGTCGGGCCGAGGCGATGATTTGCTCGCCGAGTTCGGTCGGCAATACCTTTTTATTGGTGCGTTCGAAAATTTGTATACCCAATTCGTCTTCGAGCTTTTTGATTTGAGTACTCAAGGTCGGTTGGCTGATGAAACAGCGTTCGGCGGCTTGGCCGAAACTGCGCAAATCGGCGACGGCAATCAGATATTGCAAGTCACGTAGATTCATCGCGTGCGATCGGAGGGGCGGGAGTTTTTAAACGGCATGGCGGTTACTATAGCCTATCCCTTTGAATGGGTAGCGGCTCTCGGTAGCCCGCATGGTTTGTTGACCTCCTGATTGGGTGCGGAGCATCTCATGCTGGCTTGTGCCATTCTTGATTGAATCGGAGATACCGATGAATTCTAAACTCATTCGTTTAGCCGGCATCGCGCTGGCCCTGGTCGCTGACCCCTTGCCGGCGGCGGACATCTACGAATTGTCTCGCGAAGGTAATCTGGCCGGAATTGCCGAGTACGTTCAGCGCGGCGGCGCGGTGAATACGATCAACGCAGACGGCTATCCGCCATTGATTTTGGCCGCTTACCACGGCCATCTACCGGCCGTGCAAGCGCTGCACGCGGCCGGCGCCGACGCTTGCGCCGAAGATACCAAGGGTAACGATGCCTTGATGGGCGTGGCCTTCAAGGGCGACAGCGAGACCGCGCGCTGGCTGGTTGAAAGCGCCGGTTGCAACGTCAATCACCGTAATCGGCTCGGCCAGACCGCGTTGATGCTGACCGCGCTATTCGACCGCGAGACCATCGCCGAACTGCTGCTGCGACACGGCGCCGATCCCGAGCTGCGCGACGCGTTGGGCAACAGCGCAGCCAGCCTGGCGCGGAGCCAGGGCCTGGACCGGTTCGTGGCGAAATTGCGGCCGCTCGCGAGCTTGCGTTGAGCCTTCAATCCCACGCCAACGCGCCGCCGCTCTGGTATTCGGTGACGCGAGTTTCGAAAAAGTTTTTCTCCTTGCGTAGATTGGCCTGTTCGTTCAGCCACGGTAAGACGTTTTTGGCGCCGGGGAAAGGCTCGATGAGGCCAAGCTGCCGGGCGCGGCGATTGGCGACAAAGCGGAATTGCTCGATATGCAAGCCGGCGTTGTAGCCCAGGATCGGTTCGCGTAGCAGGTAGCCGGCGTAATCTGCTTCCGCCGCTTCGGCTTCGTCCCACATTCGGCGGAGCGCATCGGTGTCGAGGACCAGGTTCTCTTCATCCAATAATTGCCGCACCACGCGGATGCCGAACGCGCAATGCAGCACTTCGTCGCGCATGATGTACTGGAGTTGTTCGGCGGTCCCGGTCATCAGGCCGCGCCGCTGCAACGCAAACACTGGGCTGAAGCCGTTGTAAAACCAGCAGCCCTCGAACACGGCGGCGAAAAACAGATAAGCCATCGCAAATTCGTGCAGCGCGTCGCGGTCGGTCAACGGCCGGCCGGATTGCAGCACGCCGTGCAAGCGGCGGTTGGCCAGCGCGATCTTGGCCTGAATTTCCGGCACCACCCGGTAGCGGTTATAGATTTCGCGCTGGTCCAGCCCCAGGGTTTCGATGCAATGCTGGTAGGTCCAAGTGTGCAGCGCTTCCTCGTAAACTTGCCGGGCCTGGTAGATTTGCAATTCCGGTGCGGTCATTTTTTCCATCACCGCTAGGCCGATGTTGCGCATCGCCAGAATGTCGGAAGTGGTTAAGTAAGCCAGCACGTTCTCGAACACATGGCGCTCGGCCGGCGTCAGTTTGTGCTGGTAATCGTGTACGTCCCGCGCCATCGAGATTTCCAACGGCGTCCAATGGTTGCGGTTGGCATTCAGGAAAAACGACCAGGCCCACGGGTACTTGAACGGCGCCAATTGGTTGATGTCGGCCTGGCCGTTGACCACCCGTTTTTGTTCGGCATCGACCGGAGGTAAAGCCGATTCGCCTGGAAGCGCCTCGCGTCCTGCACCGGCTTCCGACAGGTCCGGCGCCGCTACTCCAGCTTTAAATGCTTCACCCTGGTCTACTGGCGCGACCGGCAAATCCCAATCGTCGAATGCTAATCCAGCCTTCATTGGCAGGCCTCGCAATCCGGGTCGGCGATCGAGCAGACTTTTATATCGTTCCCACGCTCAGCGTGGGAATGCAGTTCTAACCGCTCTGCGGTTCCCGCCTTCGGAGCGTCCTCCACCGGGTTTCCACGCGAAGCATAGGAACCGTAATCGCCAGTGCCGCCGGCTTTTTCCATCGCCGTCGCCCCCAAGCCGCGCAAATAGTAAGTGGTCTTCAAGCCGCGTTGCCAGGCTAGCCGGTACAAACGGTCCAGTTTACTGCCGGTCGGCGCGGCGACGTACAAATTCAGCGACTGCGACTGGTCTATCCACTTCTGGCGGCGGGCGGCGGCTTCGATCAGCCATTCCGGGTCGATTTCGAACGCGGTGGCAAAACGCGCCTTGAGGTCGGCCGGCACCCGTTCGATGGCGGCCAGCGAGCCGTCGAAGTATTTCAAGTCGGCCACCATCACCGCGTCCCACAAGCCCAGCGCTTTCAACTCGCGGACCAGTGCGGCGTTGATCACGGTGAACTCGCCGGACAGATTGGATTTGACGTACAGATTTTGATAAATCGGCTCGATGGCCGCCGACACGCCGACAATGTTGGCGATGGTCGCGGTCGGCGCAATCGCCACGCAATGGGAATTACGCATGCCGACTTGGTCGATGCGCTCGCGCAAGGCTTGCCAATCCATGACCCCACCGGCCGGCACGCCCAAGTCGCCGCGCGTTTCGCTTAAGCGGTCCAGCGTATCCGGCGGCAACAAACCTTGTTGCCACAAGCTGCCGCCAAAACTGCTGTAGCGGCCGCGTTGCTCGGCTAAATCCGCCGACGCTTGGTAGGCGTGATAGCACAGCATTTCCGCCGAGCGGTCGGCGAATATCAGTGCTTCCGGGCTGGCGTAACCGAGCCCCATGCGCTGCAGACAATCGGCGAAGCCCATCATGCCCAGTCCGACTGGCCGGTGGCGCAGGTTGGCGTTACGGGCCTTGGCCGTCGCGTAATAGTTGATGTCGATGACGTTGTCCAGCGTGCGCATCGCGGTGGCGACGGTGCGGCGCAGCTTGTCGTTGTCCAATTGCCAGACGCCGCCGCGTTCCACCAAATGCGCCGGCAGATTCACCGAACCCAGGTTGCAAACGGCGGTTTCGTCGACCGAGGTATTCAGTGTGATTTCGGTGCACAGATTGGAGCTATGAATGACCCCGGCGTGTTGCTGCGGCGAACGCAGATTGCAGGCGTCCTTGAAGGTGATCCACGGTTGTCCGGTTTCGAACAGCACGGTCAGCATCTTGCGCCAAAGTTGTACCGCGCCGATGCGTTTAAACAATTTAATCTCGCCGCGCTCGGTCTTGGCCTCGTAGGCTCGGTAAGCTTCGGCGAAGGCCGCGCCGTAAAGCTCGTGCAAGTCCGGCGTGTCCACCGGCGAAAACAAGGTCCAGTCGCCGTTGTTTCTTACCCGCTGCATGAACAGGTCCGATACCCAGGCGGCGGTGTTCATGTCGTGGCAACGGCGCCGATCGTCGCCGGTGTTTTTGCGCAGCTCCAGAAATTCCTCGAAATCCAGATGCCAGTTTTCCAGATAGGCACACACCGCGCCCTTGCGCTTGCCGCCTTGATTGACCGCGACGGCGGTATCGTTGACCACTTTCAAAAACGGAATCACGCCCTGGCTGTGGCCGTTGGTGCCCTTGATCCGGCTGCCCAGCGCCCGCACCGGCGTCCAGTCGTTGCCCAGGCCGCCGGCGTATTTTTGCAGCAGCGCGTTTTCCTTGATGGCTTGATAAATGCCGTCCAAGTCGTCGGAGACCGTGGTCAGGTAGCACGACGACAGTTGCGGGTGGCGGGTGCCGCTGTTGAACAAGGTCGGCGTCGAGCACATGAAATCGAAGCTGGACAGTAGACGGTAAAACTCGATCGCCCACGCCTCGCGGTCGATTTCGTTTAGCGCCAAGCCCATCGCCACCCGCATGAAAAACCACTGCGGCAATTCGATGCGGCGGCCGTCGACGTGTAGAAAATAGCGGTCGTACAGGGTTTGCAAGCCCAGATAGTCGAATTGCAGATCGCGCTCGGCCAGTAGAGCCTGACCCAGCTTTTCCAAGTCGAATTCGGCCAGACGCGGGTCCAGCAATTCGGCGGCGATGCCGGCCGCAATGAATGCCGCGAAATCGGCGGGGTAATGTTTGCTCATCGCCGCTTGAGTCGCCGCCATGCCCAGTACTTCCAGGCGCAAATTGCTCAATAACAAGCGCGCGGCGACCTTGCCGTAATCGGGTTCGGCTTCGATCAAGGTCCGCGCGGCCAGCACCAGGGCCTGGCGCACAGCCGCCAGCGGCATGCCGTCGTACAGATTGGGCAGGGTTTGCGTCCAGACCGTCTCGGCATCGACATCGTTCAGCCCGGCGCAGGCCTCGCGGCACAAGGCGATGAACCCGGCGCTGTCCAAGGGCAGGCGTTGGCCGTCGTCGTCCACGTGCAAAGCGGGAGCGGGTTTGTCGCCGGCTTGCCGGGCAGCGCGTTGCTCGGCGTGTTTCTCCCGGTACAGCACATAGGCGCGGGCTACGTCGTGGGCGCCTGAGCGCATCAAAGCCAATTCCACCCGATCCTGGATATCTTCGATAGGCACGGTGCCGCCGCCGGGCAGACGCCTGGTCAACGCCTCGACGACGCTGGCGGTCAACCCGGCCACCTGCTCGCGAATCCGCGCCGAATTGACGCTGTGCTGGCCTTCCACGGCCAAGAAGGCCTTGGTGATGGCGATGGCGATTTTTTCCGGCTGAAACGCAACCAGGGCACGGTTGCGGCGAATCACTTCCAAGCCGCTATCCGTTGGATACGAGGGGGTGTGTTTAACGGCTTCGGCAGGGCCGGGATAAAAACTGGCGGGTTGAGCGGCGCTATCCATGTGTTTCTCCACAAGGGGAGCGGGGACATGAAGCCGCAACGGCAGACGTAAAACGGAAGCCGGAGCCCGAACCGTAATGCTTGCCATCGTCCTCGGAGACACCCCGCTCCTGGTTGATAAAGGTTTCGAGGGCAGGTCTCCTGGCTTTCGGGTCGCCGTTTCGGTTCGGCCTTCCCGGACTCGCGTCCAGTGGCACGGATTGAACCTCAACTCGCCGATTACAGTTGCGGGGGCAGCTCCGGCTTACAGACGATCATGCGAACAGCACAAAAACGCCAACCGGATTCCCTTTTAATCCCCTTCGGGGGGAACCGTCTTGGCGAGGGAGTTTAGGTGGGGAAAAACGATCTGTCAAGGCGATATTCACTATATGTAGTGTATGTTTTAGTAAAAATTTCATGTATATAGTTATAGATAAAAGAGCCCGGCGGGCCTCAGCCCGCTGCGGTGACTGTCCTGCCGGATGGTTGGCGAACGCCGCGTTGGAATCTGTCGAGACACGTCGAAGGCTTGATTGACGTGATACGGACGCTGGGATGTATTGCTTGTATATAGCATTCCGGAGTCACCCATGGCGACCAGTACCGTATTTACCAACAACTGCAGTCAGGCAGTGCGCCTGCCCGCCGACATGCGATTTCCCGACAACGTCAAAAAAGTTGAAGTCCGCGTCGTCGGTCAGGAGCGCATGATTGCCCCGGCGGACGCGGCCTGGGACAGTTTTTTTCTCAATGGCCCAACCGTCAGCGACGATTTTCTCAACGAACGGGCCAGTCAACAGCAGGGCGAGCGCGAGAGTTTTTAAGCGCATGCTGAAATATCTGCTCGACACCAACATCGTCATCTATGTGATTAAGCGGCGACCGATCGAGGTGTTGGCGACCTTCAACCGGCATCACGGCCGCATGGCGATTTCCGCCGCGACCCTGGCCGAATTAATCCACGGTGCCGAGAAAAGCCAATTCTCCGCGCGAAATCTCGCCACGGTAGAAGACTTTTGCAGCCGTTTACAGATATTGCCTTACAACGACAGCGCCGCAATGCATTACGGCGGCATACGCGCCGCGTTGGAGAAGATCGGCCAGCCGATAGGCGTCAACGATCTGCATATCGCCGCTCATGGCCGCAGCCACGGCTTGATACTGGTCAGCAACAACTTGCGGGAGTTCGAACGCGAGCCGGGGTTGTTGATGGAGAATGGGTTGGAGTGATTTTTCTGGTTAGGATGTGCTGAACGGTAGCGAAGCGCATCGATCGCGGACGATACGTGGAGGTTGTTTGGCGAGTCCTACGGGCCTTGATTAGTTGGGTGTCGCTGGCGCGACGGCTTGATTGAATGCCGGTTCCCGCACCAGCGGGCGGGTTTCTTTGGCTACAAAAACCCTCCCTGGTTTTCGCCCGTCGGGCCAGCCACTGGCTGTTCAAATTCGCTCCCGGCGAATTTGTGCTTGTCCTCGGCAATTGCTCCTGCATTGCTCTACCTCCTGCATCCATGCAGTCGAAAGAAAAGAAAACAAAAGACAAAGCTGCCGGGAGCAGATTTGGACGCCAACGTCGCACGAAGTGCGAGTGACCGGATGGCACGAGTCAGCAGGCGACCCGGATGCCGCTTGTATCCTGCGCTCCGAAGGATTTGAACGGGGTTTTCCGAAGGGGCATTCCAGCCCCTGCGGAAAACGCGATGCATCCTTGCATCGCCCCTGACGGGCAACGCCGCTCAAATCCTCCAGTGCTCGGCACGGCAAAACGGGAGAAAACCCTCCTGGAGGAACTGGGGCGGGATTTGGTGGTGGTAGGCCGATGACGAGGCATGCGGTTTTTTCCTGCCGCTGTTTATGGGATGATTCGCGCATATCGTAGGTTTTGGTCCAAGGGAAATCCCATCAACGCCTTTTAATTCGGAGTTCGTGCCATGAGTGTTTTTACCCAACAAATTCTCGAAGATATGGAAAAACTGCCGCCGGAAATGCAGGCTGAAGCCTTGGACTTTGTAAATTTTCTAAAATCCAAATGGATTAGAACCGAAGCGGACTCGAAACTCAGAGCAAGCAATAGCGGCGAAGCGGTCGCCGTTATGACGGAAATAGCCGCTAGAGCGACGGCGTTTCAGGGCATTGATACGCCGGAGGCTTGGCAAAGAGAAGTTCGCCAGGATAGGCCTCTGCCGGGAAGAGACTGATGCTGTTGGACAGCAATATCTTGATTTATGCAGTGCTGCCGCAATATGCGTCGTTGCGGCAATGGTTTGTGCAACAAGCAAACTTAGGCGTATCCGAAATCAGCCGCTTGGAAGTGCTTGGCTATCATCGGCTCACTGAGACGGATAAACAGGATTTTCGACGGATGTTTAATACGTTGATGGTCTATCCGATTTCCTCGGTCGTTATCGACTCAGCCATTCATTTACGTCAGCAACGCAAAATGTCGGTGGGCGATGCGATTATCGCCGCGACAGCCTTGGAAAACCGTCAAACACTAGTGACCCGTAACGTCGAAGATTTTGGTTGGCTAGAGGGATTAAAGGTGATTAATCCGTTATCGAATTCGGAAAATGAGAACTGATCTCGGCAAATCCTCCGGCGCTCAGCGCGGCAAAACGGGAGAACCCCCGTCGCGAAATTGGAAAGCGTCTAATATTTGCGAGGTTTTGTAGGGCGCATTAGCGGTATCGTCAAGCGCCGAATGTTTGAAGGCTAACATGCGGCGCAATACGGCAATGTCTATTGATGCTTGGATCGAACTTTGATTTTTCTCCTAATAAGAACCAAAAACGGTTTTAATTTAAATCTTTAAACTTTATCAAAAGGCGGTGAAATGGCTGAGCCAACAATAACGAAATTTTGCGTGATCTATGATGGAGATGATCATGAGAATCATGAAATTAATATTGGCATGTTAGGAAAGTCTCTTTCGGCGCTGGGAGATGCGATTACTGAGGCAAATGCGGTGTTGAACGGTGATGCGGGTAGTATAGATGTTCGCGTTAGTGCTGATCTAATTTCCGGGTCTTTCGGAATAGACATCCAAGTAATTCAAAGTGCTATAGATGCTAAAGATGTGATTTTGGCATTAGGCTTGGCAACAGGGGCAGTTACTACAGGTTCTGTTCTCGCTGTAATTGATTGGTTAAAAGGTGAAGAAATCACAATCATTGAGGACGAAGAAAATGGAATGAAAAAAATACATGCTGGAAATAGATTTATTGAATGCCAAGATGATATTGCAAAATTAGTTCAAGATACTAGAGTCAGAAAGTCGATAGAACAATTTATATATGAACCACTACAAAACCCTGGAACAAGCTGTTTCGCCACTAGAAAATCGAGAGATTCCGTTGAGGATGATGTTTTCATTGACAAGCAAACTGCAAAATCCTATACAGGATTGGTGATTCATCAAACTGAGAAGACCATACCCGTTGAAGCAACGATAAAATTTACCGCCGCGAACGTCAATAAACAGAGCGGGTGGCGAGCTATGATAGACGGTGAGGAACATGTGGTCCGTATGCAAGACGAATTCTTTTTGGAACGTTTATCCAATATGCAAGAACCACATGTATTTGGACGAAATTTTACGGTAACACTACAGGTAAAAACGATTGCGAAGTTAGGCTCTGAAATCGTTAAGTATGCAGTGGAACGAGTCCACCATGAAAGTGGAACCCCTAGTTAAAACCTATGAATTTTTCATTAACAGAACCATTGAGCCTCATATTTACTGCTGTCGGTTGTATTAGTCTTGCGATACTGGCTTACCGTGTTCTGAGTTTTTACCTAGTTATTTTTTTTTTGGCAAGAATATCAGCATCAGGTACGTTGATGTTGATGGTGTGATAAAAACAAAAAAATTTAGGCTTGATAAAGATGAAGACTTGTTAAATCTTTTGAATGAAATTGAAAGTAACAAAGATTTAAAGCGACATTTTTTAGGTCGGGGGAAATAATTGAAGAAGACTCCCAACCATGCTGCTACACCAAAAAGTAGTGATGCAAAAGCCGTCGGATTGATTGGAACAATCCTAATTTCGATTATCCAGCCAGTCGCGTTTCCTGATCCTTATAGTTCTATAAAACAAGGTATAGTGTCTGCCATCCCCATATTCAGTATATGGATTGCAAATTCAATAATTTGGATGTGGAGATATTGTAAGCCGGAAAATATAGATGGAATCCTTGTAAGGATAGCGTTAGATAAAAAAGAAAAAGAAATTCAAAAGCGTCTGAATGACCCTAATTTATCAGAAGATGCAAAGCAGAAATTAAAAAAGCTTTATGGCGAAATTGTCATAAAACGAGTTAATACATTTGATAATCTTTAACGTAGTTTTCCCATTGATACGCATGCATCTATCAGCTGCGTAGGTCCGATTAGCGAAGCATAATCGGACGAATGTTGTGTTTTACGAAACGAGCCTCGACAAATTTTGAATAAAATTAAATGAATTGAAGGTTTGTTATTAAAACGGATTCATTATGTGTAACATGAATACCGGTTTCTCGATCCGCGAAATCAATTTGTTATCAAGGCCTTTATTATGAAAGATGTTGGATGACATGCGTCCGATTACGCTTCGCTAATCGGACCTACCGATCCTGAGTTTAGAACCTTGAATTTTGGGATGGTATTCTCCCCTGATGCCGCGCCGAGCACCGGAGGGTTTGGGCGGATTTGCCCGACAGGGGCGATGCAAGGATGCATCGCGTTTTTCGCAGGGGCTGGGATGCCCCTTCGAAAAATCCCGTCCAAATCCTTCGGAGCGCAGGATCAAAGCGGCATGGGGTGGCCTTTTCTTTGGATACTTTCTTTTGGCCAAGCAAAAGAAAGTATCGCGGTCGCCGGTCCGCGAACCGGCATTAAAAAATTACCGTCGCGATAGCGACACCGAATCGGTAGGCGTAAAATAAATATAGCCGCCACGTCATTCATAATGACTCCACAACCGCAAAACCTTGACCTGTTTTTCGCCGCTTAAAACTTGATAATTCAAGCGAAGCTGAATGGTGGTACGCCGGGAATAGCGCCGAATCTCGAAGACGGTTTAACTCGACAGCATTGTAGCGCCACCCGCATGCTCCACCAGCCAGCGCAAATATTCCAATTCCGCATCCTCGTGTCGGCAAGCCAAGTACATGGTCTTGGCGATGGGTAGACCGGCAAAACGTAAACCGGTCAGGCCGAGTTTGGCGGATTTGTCGGCCAGTAGCCATTCCGGCAGCAGGCAAACGCCGCGGCCGGCGGCGGCCAGTTGCAGCATGATGTCGGTTTCCTCGACTTGCAGATGCGCGGCGGGCTCGATGCCGGCCGGTTGCAGCACCTTGCGGAACATGTCCAGCCGCTCGCGAGCGACCGGGTAGGTCAGCACGGTTTCGCCGCGCAGATCGGCCGGCGTTATTTCCGCGCGGCCGGCCAGCGGGTGGCTGTCGGCGACGATCAACACTAACTCGAAATCGAACAGCGGCTGGTAACTCAGCAGGCCGTTATCGATCGGGTCGGAGGTCAGCACCGCGTCCAGCTTGTACTGGCGGATCGCCTCGAACGACTCGAAGCGGTAGCGCGAGGTGACTTCCACCGTCAAATCCGGCCAAGCCCGCAAATAGGGTTGCAGGATGTTGCGGAACCATTCGTAGCATGCGTGGCATTCGATGCCGATGGTGAGTTTGCCGGTTTTGCCCTGGGCCAACTGGGCCAAGTGGTTTTCCGCCGAATCGACGGTGGCAATCACCGACTCGGCCACTTCCGACAAATAACGGCCGGCTTGACTCAACACCAGCGAACGGCCTTGCTTGTACCACAATGTCACGCCCAGGCGTTGCTCCAGGTTTTTGATTTGATGCGACAACGCCGACTGGGTCAGGAACAGCGTTTCGGCGGCCGCGCCGAGCGTGCCGTGGCGCTGCAAAGCCAGCAGGATACGCAAGTGAATCAATTCCATAATTATGAATTTATCTCATGAATTTGTGAGAAAGCATCGATTATCGTCACTCAAATGCCTGAATACAATGCCTGACTTGTAAAACATTCAACAATAGGCGGTTATCGATGATTAAAATTCACAATTTAGGTTTTCCCCGGATCGGCAAGAGCCGCGAACTGAAATTTGCGTTGGAGCGCTATTGGCGCGGCGAAATCGACGCCGACCAACTGCGCGCGGTTGGCGCCGATCTGCGCATCAGACATTGGCATTTGCAAGCCGGTTGCGGATTGGACTATCTGCCGGTGGGCGACTTTTCCTACTACGACCACGTGTTGGATACCAGCGCGATGCTGGGCGCGCTGCCGCCGCGCTTTGAATGGGCCGGCGGCGAGGTCGATTTCGACACCTATTTCCGGATGGCGCGCGGTCGCGGCGCGGACGGCATCGGCTGCCGGGCGTTGGATATGACCAAGTGGTTCGACACCAATTACCACTATCTGGTACCGGAGTTGAGCTCGGACCAGGTTTTCGCATTGTCCAGCCGGCGCTTGTTCGACGAAACTCGCGAGTTACAGGCGCTGGGTTACCGCCCCAAACCGGTGTTGCTCGGGCCGCTTAGCTGGTTGTGGCTGGCGAAAAGCGTCGGCGATTTCGACAAACTGAGCTTGCTGGAGCGCGTGTTGCCGGTGTATCGGCAAATTCTGCAAGGATTGGCCGAGCAAGGGGTGGAATGGGTGCAGATCGACGAACCGATTTTGGTGCTGGACTTGCCGGAAGACTGGCGCGCCGCGTTAGCGACGGCCTATGCAGAACTGCAAGCGCCGGCGCCGAAGCTGTTGCTGACGACCTACTTCGGCGGCTTGGGCGACAACGCGGCCCTGGCTTGCGCGTTGCCGGTGGCCGGCTTGCATCTGGATCTGACCCGAGGCGGCGGGCAACTCGACGCGCTGGCCGAGCTGGGCGGCGGCAAGGTGCTGTCGCTGGGTTTGATAGACGGCCGCAACGTTTGGCGTTGCGATTTGGCGGCGGCGTTGGCGACTGTCGATCGGGCGCGGCGAGCGTTTCAGGGCGAAGTGTGGCTGGCGCCGTCCTGCTCGCTGTTGCATGTGCCTATCGATCTGGAGCGCGAAACCGGGCTGGACCCAGCCGTCAAACCGTGGCTGGCTTTTGCCAAACAGAAATTGACCGAATTGGAGTTGCTGCGTTTGGTGTTGGCGGAAGGCGTGGATGCCGCTCAACCGGAATGGGACGCGGCGTTGGCGGCCGTGGCGGCGCGGCAGCGCGCGGCGAGCTTGGGTAGCGGCGCGGCGAGCCTCCCAAGCGGGCTGGCCGGGGATCTAGACCGGCGCGCCAGCCCGTTCCCGATCCGGCGGGCCGCGCAGCAGGCCGAACTGAATTTACCGCTGTTTCCGACCACGACGATAGGGTCTTTTCCGCAGACCCCTGAAATTCGCAAGGCCCGCTTGGACTTTAAGCGTGGCGAGCTGGCCGATGCCGATTACCGGGCTTTCATGGAGCGCCAAATCAAACAGTGCATCCGCGAACAAGTGGCGCTGGGCCTGGACGTGCTGGTGCACGGCGAGCCGGAGCGCAACGACATGGTCGAATATTTCGGTGAGCAATTGGACGGCTTCCTGTTTACCGGGCACGGCTGGGTGCAGTCCTACGGTTCCCGTTGCGTCAAGCCGCCGATCATTTACGCCGATGTTTCCAGGCCCAAGCCGATGACGGTAGCCTGGAGTCGATACGCTCAATATTTGACCGACAAGCCGGTCAAGGGCATGTTGACCGGGCCGGTCACATTGCTGAACTGGTCTTTCGTTCGTGACGACCAGCCCAGGGCGCAAACCGCCTATCAATTGGCGCTGGCCATTCGCGGCGAAGCGGTCGATTTGGAAAAGGCCGGCATTCGGGTGATTCAAATCGACGAACCGGCTTTTCGCGAAGGTTTGCCGCTACGCCGCGCCGATTGGCCGGACTATCTGGATTGGGCGGCGCGGGCGTTTCGAATCAGCGCCGGCGGCGTCGGCGATGCAACGCAAATTCACACCCACATGTGTTATTCGGAATTCAATGACATCATCGCCGCGATCGCCGAGCTGGATGCCGACGTGATTACCATCGAAACGTCGCGCTCGGATATGGCCTTGCTGGACGCTTTCGGCGAGTATCGCTATCCCAACGATATTGGGCCCGGCGTTTACGACATCCACAGCCCTAACATCCCCGACAGCGCGCAAATGTTGGAACTGTTGACGCTGGCCGCCCGCCATATTCCGGCCGAGCGGCTGTGGGTCAATCCCGATTGCGGTCTGAAAACCCGCCAGTGGCATGAAGTAAGGCCGGCGCTGGCGGCGATGGTCGTCGCGGCGGCTCAGGCTCGCCGGGAAGTCGATACCGTGCCGCTGGCGAGTGCCGGCTGATCCGGCCGGCGCGGCATGGCACCGCGTTGGGACGGATAGTCGGCATAGTATGGAATCGATGATTTCCACATGACTAAGGACTTGTTCACAAAAGCTGTGGATAAGTCTGTTGGCAAGCCGTTACCGAGTCGGCTAAGTTGTTGTCGCGGCTACACTGATGTTAAATTGACTAAAAATTAGACAATCGAACGCCGATGTTCGCAACGTCGGCGCCGCCGGCCATACTTGGAAAACGACATGATAGATTGGAACAGAACTTATGCGGCAATCTGGCGCCAGCGCCAGGCTTATCTACGGCCGGTACGGGAGATCGATCCGATTCGGCTGGAGCAGTTGTTCGGCATTGACGAGCAAAAACGCCAATTGGTGTTGAACACCGAGCGCTTTTTGGCCGGCCAACCGGCCAACAACGCCTTGTTGTGGGGCGCGCGCGGTACCGGTAAGTCGTCGTTGGTCAAGGCTTTATTGAACGCGTACAAGGACCGCGAATTGCGGGTCATCGAAGTGGATAAACAAGATTTGCTGTATTTGCCGGAAATCGTCGACGAAATTCGCGAGCATCCGCAGCGCTTTATCGTCTACTGCGACGATTTGTCGTTCGAAGCCGGCGATACGCTCTACAAGCCGCTGAAAAGCGTGCTGGAAGGTTCTATCGAACTGCCGCCGGAGAACGTCAAGTTTTACGCGACCTCCAATCGCCGGCATTTGCTGCCCGAGCGGATGAGCGACAATCTGGATACGCTTTTGATCGACGGCGAAGTGCATTATTCGGACGCCATCGAGGAAAAAATTTCGCTGTCGGATCGCTTCGGTCTGCGCTTGGCGTTTTATCCGCAGCATACCCAGACCTATCTGGACATCGTCGACAGTTATTTTCCGGATTATCTCGGCGACCGAGCGATTTTGCACAAGGCCGCGCTGGATTTCGCCCATTTGCACGCCGCCAAGAACGGCCGTACCGCCAAGCAGTTTTACAATAGCCGGGCCGGGCGCGGACCCGCCGATTGAGCTTGGCCGGCATGACCGCTTCGGGCATCGTCAGCAGTTTCTACGCGTATTTGTCGCGCCTGCGTTGGATCAAACGCTGGGGCTTGAAACGCAATGCCCATGCCGAAAACGTGATGGAACACAGTTGGGAAGTGGCGGTAATCGCGCATACGCTGGCTTTGATCAAAAACCGCTACTTCGGCGGCGACGTGGATGCCAATGCGGTCGCCGCCGCCGCGCTCTACCACGATGTCACCGAGGTCATCACCGGCGATTTGCCGACGCCGATCAAATACCATTCTCCGGAAATTCTCGGCGCCTATCGGCGCATCGAACAGCAGGCCGAAACCGAGTTGTTGAACCTGTTGCCGGAAGCCTTGCGTGGCGACTTTCAAGCGCTGCTGTGCCAGGCGTTGTTGCCGGAATCACAGCGTCAGTTGGTCAAGGCGGCCGACAAGATTTCGGCCTATTTGAAATGTCAGGCGGAATTGAAGGCCGGCAATGCCGAGTTCGAGCTGGCCGCCAAGCAATTGGCGGTGGATATCGAGGCCTTGCAACAACCGGAAGTAGTGTTTTTCATGGAAGCCTTCGCGCCCAGTTGCGGGTTGACGCTGGACGGTTTGATGCAAACTCGGTGACGGCCTGGCTTATTGGAGTTGTTTCAAATCCAGTTTGCGCAATTTCGGCGCCAGGCCGGCCGTCGCGGCGACCACCAGCAGCGTCATCGTGCCGCCGAAGATCACCGACGGAATCAGCCCCAGCCAACGCGCGGCGAGGCCGGACTCGAACGCGCCCAGTTCGTTCGACGAGCCGATGAACAGGCCGTTGATCGCGGTGACCCGGCCGCGCATCGCATCCGGCGTCGCCAGTTGCATGATGGTGCTGCGCATCACCACCGACACGCCGTCGCAAACCCCGGACAACATCAGGGCTGCCGCGCCCAGCCAAAACAGCGGCGCCAACGCGAAACCGATCATGCATAAGCCGAAGCCGGCCACCGCCGCCAACAGCCAGCGCCCGGCATTGCGCTCCAACGGGAAGCGGGCCAGGGCCAGGCCGGTCAATACCGCGCCGGCCGCCGGCGCGGCCCGCAAGATGCCCAAGCCTTCCGGACCGTAGTGAAACACGTCCTGGACAAAGGCCGGCAGCATCGCCATCGCGCCGCCGAACAACACCGCAAACATGTCCAGCGCCTGCGCGCCCAGTACGATTTGGTTGCCGAACACGAAGCGCAGGCCTTCGCCGATGCTGGCGAAGATCGGCGCCGCGGCGGCCGGCGGCCGTGCCTGGATGCGCAGCAGCAATAAAGCCAAGGCCGCGGCCAGTGCCAGTCCGGCCGCCACGCCGTAAGCGGCGATCTTGCCGGCCGCCGCGATCAACAAACCGCCCAGCGCCGGGCCGGCCACTAAACCGAACTGAAACACCGAGCTGCCCAGGCCGGCGGCTCGGGCGTAAAGTTCGCGCGGCAAAACCGCCGCGAACAAGGCGCCGTAAGTCGGGCCTATGAAGGCGCGGGCCACGCCGGTGCCGGCGATACCGGCGTAAATCCACGATTCCGCGCTACCCGGTATGCGGCCGGCCGCGACGGCGACCAGCAACAGCCCGTTCAGGCACAGCAGCAGACTGGCGGCCACGCCGAACCAGCGCCGCGAATAATGATCGACCGCATAGCCGGCGAACAACGCGCAACAAAAATACGGAATCACCTCCGCCAGACCGACCAGCCCCAGGGCCAGCGTGTCGTGGGTCAGTTCGTAAAGATGCCAGCCGACCACGGTGGCCGTGGTTTGATAGGCCAGTACCACCAGCAGGCGGAAGCCGAGCAGTTTTAAAAACGCGGAATTGCGCAACATCGGATCTCGCCGCCGCTCAGGCCGCCGCGCCGGCGATGTCCAGCGCCCGGTCGAGTTCGGTCAAGCTATTATAGAAATGCGCCGAGAAGCGTATCCCGCCGCCGCGCGGGGCGCAGACCACTTGGTGGCGCTGTAAATGCCGGTACAGAGCGGCATTGTCGGCGCGGCGGTGTTGAAAGGTGACGATGCCCGATTGCAACGGCGTGGCGGGTGGGGCCAGCAACACCAAATTCGGATCGGCGCCGATTCGCTCGCGCAAATAGGCGGCACGTTCCAGCACCAAGGATTCGATGGTGGCCATGCCGGTTTCCAGCAGCAAGGACAAGCTGGCGGACAGCGCATGAATCCCGACCATATTCGGACTGCCGCATTCGAAGCGGCGGGCGGTGGGGTGGACTTCCCAAGGCCGGTTTTCGTAATTGTGCGTGTCCTTCATCATGTGCCAACCGTATTGCGTCAGCTTGAGACGGTCGCGCGCGGCCGGCGTCGTGTAGAACACACCTAGGCCTTCCGGGCCGAACAACCACTTGTGGCCGTCGGCCATCACGAAATCGGCGCCGCAGGCTTGCACGTCGAATCGCACCGCGCCCAGACTTTGAATCGCATCGACGCAAAACAAGATATCGCGTTTTTTACAGAACTCGCCCAGTCGTTCGAGATTCAGGCGCAGGCCGTCGGCGAACTGAATCGAGCTGACCGCCAGCAAGCGGGTCCGGCGGTCAATCAGCGCGATTAACGCGTCTTCCGGCGTCGCGCTGTCGCGCATATCGGCCTCGCGGAACTCGACGCCTTGGTCGGCCAACGATTGCCACGGCAATCGGTTGGACGGAAATTCCTGGTTGCTGGAGACGATGTTGTCGCCGGCTTGCCAAGTAAGGCCGTAGGCGACGAAGGACAAGGCCTCCGAGGTGTTTTTGACCAGCGCGATATCGTCGGCGGACGGCGCGTTCAGCAAGTCGCGGAATTGCTCGCGCAGCTCGGTTTGTTTCTTCAGCCAGTCCAGGTAAAAGTGCGAGCCGTAGCGGCTGTTTTGCTCGGCGAAGGCGATCACCGCCTCGCTGGTACGTTTCGGCCACGGCGCGACCGCGGCGTGGTTCAGGTAAATCAGATCGTCGATCAGCGGGAATTCGGGGTGTCTCATTTCAGGTTTCCGAGTTGCGGGGAGCACGGGCGTGGGCCGGCTCGTCGCGTGGCCGGCCCGGCTATCATAACGGTCGCGAGCGCGAATGCCAAAATGGTCGTCGGCCGTAAGCCTGGTGGCGTTGGCCCGCGACATTTTGGGGCAATTGTTTGAGAGCGCCGAATCAAGTAGTCTTTAGCCTTTTAATCGGTTAGGGACGGCATGAAACAGCAGAGCTGCAATACGATCTGGCATCAAGCCAGCGTGACTCGCGCCCGGCGGGAAGCGTTGAACGGACATCGCTCGGCGATACTCTGGTTTACCGGATTGTCGGGGGCAGGCAAATCCACCTTGGCGCATGCGGTCGAAGAGCGTTTGCACGAACTGGGTTGTTTGACCTTCGTGTTGGACGGCGATAACGTCAGGCACGGCTTGTGCGGCGATCTGGGCTTTAGCGATGCCGATCGTCACGAGAATATCCGACGGGTCGGCGAATTGGCCAAGTTAATGCTGGAAGCCGGCGTGATTACGTTGACGGCCTTCATTTCGCCGTTTCGCGCCGAGCGCGAACTGGCACGGCGCTTGGTCGCCGACGGCGATTTCATCGAGATTTATTGCAATTGCAGTCTGGACGTGTGCGAGAGTCGCGACGTCAAAGGCTTGTACCAAATGGCGCGCCAAGGCCAAATCCCGCATTTCACCGGTATTTCGTCGCCTTATCAGCCGCCGGACCATCCGGAATTGATCGTGAATACCGATCAGGCGGAGCTGAAGGCTTGCGTGGAGCAGGTCATGCGGGTCTTGACGGCGCGCGGCGTGGTTGCCGCCGAACGCGACGAGGCGGGCGATGCAATACGACGTCTTTAACGGCGATGCCGACGGCATTTGTGCGCTATTGCAATGGCGGCTGGCTTATCCCGAGCCCTCGATTTTGGTAACCGGTATCAAGCGAGACATCGCATTGCTGGAGCGCGTGCCGGCGCGTGCCGGCGATCGGGTGACGGTGCTGGACGTTTCTCTGGACCGCAATCGAGCGGCGCTGTTGAAGTTGTTGGCGGGTGGTGTCGAGTTATTTTACATCGACCATCATTTCGCCGGCGAAATTCCAATACATCCCCGCTTTAGCCATCGCATCGACACCGCGTCCGACTGCTGTACCAGTTTGCTGATGAACGCGCATTTGGCTGGGCGTCACGTCGCGTGGGCGGTGGTGGGGGCGTACGGCGACAATCTTGATAGCGGCGCGGCGGAGGCGGCCCAGTCTCTGAGTTTATCGGCACGGCAATTGCTTGAGCTACGCCAGCTCGGCATTTGCATTAATTACAATGCGTACGGCAGTTGTCTCGAAGATTTGAATGTCGCCCCGGACGATTTATTTCGGCGATTGAGCGTTTACGCGACCCCGTTCCAGTTCGTTGCCGACCAGCCGGAACTGTATCGGCAATTGCTGGATGGATACGCGGCCGACATGGCGGCCGCGGCGGGTTTGGAGCCCGAGTTTAGCAACGAGGCGATCGCGGTTTATGTGTTGCCGGACCAAAAATGGGCCAGGCGCGTCAGCGGCGTGTGGGCCAACGCCTTGGCCAACGGGGCGCCGGAGCGTGCCCATGCGATCGTCGGTGTCAACGCTCGCGGCAGCTACCAAGTCAGTGTCCGCGCGCCTTTGACCAACAAGGCCGGTGCCGACGAATTATGTGCCGGCTTCGGCGGCGGCGGCCGTAAGGCGGCGGCCGGGATCGACGATTTGGCTATCGATAGATTCGATGAGTTCGTGGAAACCTTCAATCGACGCTATTCTGATTTGCGATGAACGGACTTTCGGTGTTGCCGTGAAAAATCGGTTGTTGCTGGCTTGTGTTTTATACACGGTCTTTGTGATCTACGGCAGTTTGGTGCCGTGGCAGTATAACGGCTTGTCTTTTGGACAGGGGTGGCGGCGGTTTCAACAAATTCCCTATTTGGACTTGGGTATTGCTTCCCGAGCGGACTGGGTAGCCAACATCTTGTTGTTCGTGCCGCTGACGTTTGGCTGGTTGGGCTGGTGGTCTTATCAGCGGAGTCAGGCGGCCCGGATTGTGGCGACGCCGCTGGTGTGGCTGGCGGGCTTGGGACTGTGCTTGGGCATCGAATTTACCCAGGTCTTCTTCCCGCCACGTACCGTGTCGATCAACGATGTGGTCGCGGAAAGCTTTGGTGGGGCGGTCGGGCTGGCCGCTTGGTGGCGGTGGGGCGAGCGATTGATGAGCTGGCTGGTCGCATGGCAGCTTCGACATCAAGGCGTCACTCCGTATTTGCAACTCTATTTGGCCGGTTTATTCGGTTATAGCGTGTTGCCGCTGGATCTGACTCTCAGTCCGGTCGAGTTCTACCATAAGTGGCACGAGGACCGAATCATCCTATTGCCTTTCGGCGGTCTGACTGGCGATTGGCTGAAGAATGTCTACGATATTTTGGCTGATGTCGCGCTTTGGGTGCCGGTGCCTTGGCTTTGGGCGAAGTTGACCCCGATGACGCCACGCCAGATATTGTGGCGGGTGTTCTGGTCCGCTCTGGCGATAGAGGGTTTCCAACTGTTTGTTTACAGCCGGGTAACCGATGTGACCGATATCGGCTTGGCGGTGGTCGGCGGCGGTTTGGGTCTGCGTTTGTTGGGCCGGCGCGGCTGGCAATCCGCGGCTGGATTGCATGGCGATACGCTAGGGCGTCGCTTAACGCTTTACGGGAGGTTGGGCTACGTGTCGTGGGGTTTGCTGCTGATCGCGACCCTTTGGTATCCCTACGATTTTCGTTTCGAGCGTCAAGCGCTGCTCGGATGGGAGAGCCGGTTTTTCAGCGTACCTTTGCGGGCGTATTACTACGGCACCGAATACCGAGCCATCACCGAGGTATTCCACAAACTGCTATTTTTCGTCCCGGTTGGGGGCTTTTGCCGGGTGATGTTTGTAGCGCTTGCGAAGCGGCCGCGCCGGTGGGTGTCGGGATTGGCAATTGCCGTCGTCGCGTTGGTCGTCGAATCCGGGCAGATGTTTATCCCCGGCAAAAATTCCGATATGACCGACTTGTTGCTGGAAATCGGTGGCGGTCTGTTGGGGTTTTTAGTGACAGGGCGGGTATTGGCGGAATTTTACGAAGACTCGCGGTCGGTCCTTGGCGACCCGCCGTCGGTTCTCGCCGAGTCGCCGAACGCCGCTGCGAAGGGTAGGTCCACGAATGGCGGATGGTGGCCGATGTTGCTGGGGGTAAGCGTGACTTGGGCCGCGTTGACCTGGGTTAGTCAGTATCCAGGCACACCGTACAACGTTCGGGAGTGGTTTTCCGCCGATTTTCCGGCGCTGAGCGCTTTCGGTTTGACAGTGCTGTTTTTTTGGTGCTTCGGCGGTCCGTTGGCGTTTTTATTAAATGCGCTGGGACGCGGTGCCGGCATGGGTTTTTGTCCCAAGGTTTTGGCTTTGCACGGTTTGGGAGCATGGCTGATGGTTCGCCTGTGCCTGCCGTTGGAAAGCCTGCATGATATCGTGGGTTCGCCGATCTTGCCGGTCAACGCCGAGTTGGAATTGGCGGTCCGGTTTTTGGGCTTATTCGGTGTATTTTCGATTTTGCAGCAAGGCGGCAACCATCTGGCCTTGTTGCCGTTGGCACGCTCCGGTCATTTCGCCAGGTTGTTCGTCGTCGGCGGCGTGTGGGCGGCCGTGGTGTTGCCGCTTGGTTTTTGGATCGTCGTCGATCGGGCCGCGACCGACAATCTGACCGAGCTATTGCCGAATGGCGGTTACGCCTGGGCCGTGTTGAATATCGGAATTTATTGGTTTTTGGTGAGTTGGTTAAGTTCGTCGCTGGCGGTTAGCGCGGTATTTTTCAAGATTAAGCGCTTTTCGGTGGTTTTGGCGGCATTCCTGGTGTCGTTCGAAGTGGGATATCGCTTAGTGAATTGGGGAACCGAGCAGTACGTCTTGAAATACGATCAAGTCTTTTCAACGCTGCAGTTTTTATTGAGTAGCGACCGAGCGCATTTGACGCCGATAGCCGAGCTACGCGGGCGGTTTTATCCGCTGCATGCCGGCGTCGTGGCTCTCGGCTTTTTTGCGCAGTATGCGATGGCGGTAATGTTCCGAGATCGCATTCAACAGAATTATTCGCCGCCCAAGCGGCGGAACCTCTTCAACGGGAGATAGCTTTGACTGGAGTTTGGATATTATGGGTTGCCGGCGGCTTGGCGCATCGCGATGCCGGGCGGTAACTCGGACGTGGCATTGTTTCGGATCAGTCCTTTCAGGCTGCCTCGTTTGGCTTGCGTGGCGGCATGTGTCTGGTTGGTCGGGGGAGAACCGGCGTGGGCCGGCGCGCCCAGGAGCGGCGGAGTTTTGGTGGCGACTACCGAGGCGACGGCCGGCGCTGATAGCAAGCTCGGCACCGGTCGCGTCGAACAGACACCGAACACCGCCGAAAATCCGGCGGTAAATGTCGAGCGTAAGCCGTTTGCGGCGGATTTCTCGGCGCAAGTGGCGATGACTCAGGCGCTATTGGTCGAGCAGCGTAGAATGGAAGCGCTGATGACCGGCCATGTTGCGCAAAATTCGCTACCAGGACAAAGCGACATCCATGACCGCTTCCAACAGGTATACGGCTTAGCGATTGAAGCGCCGGCTTACGATCAGTTGCTGAACGACATTCGAAGTCAAATCGGCGAAGAAACGTATAGCCGTTTGCTATGGACTTATTTCGATATCAAAGCGTTGGACGTAAGTATCAATGCTCGTTTGGCGGAATACGATCAGGCCCTCAGGCAGTGGATGCAGGATACTCAGCAACGCTGGGGGCTGGACCAGCGCTTTGCTTTTCTCGGGGTTTCCGAGTTGGAAAACAGGATGGAGGTGTCCACGGATTTGGGACCGGTGCCGATTTTGTCGCCAACCCACGCCGGGGGGAAAGCGGTTTTGGATATTCGCCAAAATCCGAACGGCGTTGCGGAGGGTGGTATCAACGAGGACGGATTTGTAGCGCGATTGATAAAACTCTTTACGATCAAGAACTTCGTGCTATTGTCGCTAGTGGTGTTTTCGCTCGGTTTGCTGTTTCGCGGATTCCGGTTTTTAGTGCGCCAGCGCAATGTCTAGGTTTACTCGGCAGTGTCTGCTAGAAGGTTCCGTCGAGTTCGGTGTACGGTTCCGTCGCGGCTCGGATTTTAGCGTTTCATAGCTTGCCGGGCTTAAACGGCCTTACACACGCCGCCGGTTTTGCCTTGAAGAACGCTCAAGGTACTTCGGTTAGCGGCCCCGCGGTTTAAACTGGTGGCGGCTTCGGCGTTTTTGTAACCAACGAATCAAGCCGGTGGCGTAGAGCAGCGCGCAAAGCGGCCCCGCCGCGAAAATTAACAAGCGGCCGGGCAAGCCGAAGGCTTCGCCGCTGTGCAGAGGATGCAGCCAACTCCAGAATAATTCGCCGCCGCTAAAATTCTCGGGGGCGTTCACCGCTAGCACCTCGCCGTTATATTGATCGACCCATACGTTGGTTTTCGGAAAGCGCCGGCCCGGCTCGCCGGGCTGGCGCAGATTGATGCGGTAGCAGCCGGCCGCGTCGTTTGGCGTTTCGATCCAAACCAGTGTCGCGTTAGGATAGCGCGCCATTCCCGCCGACACGGCGGTATCCACGTCGATGCGCTTACCGCTGGGTTGGCGGGATTGCGGACTGGGTGGATCGTGCATCGGCGCAGCCTGCATCACCAACGGCTTCACGTATTCGGGGATCTCCAACGCGATGCCGGTGATCGCCAAAACCGCAAACACCAGCCATCCGTATACGCCGGCCAGCTTATGCAGATCGTAGATCAAGCGTTCGGAGCTCGCGCGTTTTTTCAAGGTCAATGCTGTTCGCCATTTGCCCGAATGCGGCCACCAGAGCACCAGGCCGCTGATTAGCGCGATCAGCAGTAAGCCGCCGATGACCGCCATCACCAGCTTGCCCGGCCGGTCCAGCAATAAGGCGTAATGTAAGTCGTACAGCCAGGTGGTCAGGCTGTCGCCCCAAAGATGGCGTCGCACGACCTGACCGGTATAGCGATCCACCGAGACCAGCAGCGGCGCGAACGACTTCCGTTCTGTTTCGATGGGTTTGTAATAGCGAGCGGTGACGGCGCGTAGCGGATTTTCGGGGTTTTCCAGTCGCCAGCCATGCGGCCGTTCCGGTTCGGCGCGGCGCAGAGTCTGGTAAGTGGCTTCCCAGCTTAGCGGCGGGTTGGCGCTGGGTTTGGCGAGCAGCTCCGGCGCCAGGATGGGGTCCAGTTCCTGGTAAAACACCAACACGCTGCCGGTAATGCCGGTCAGCGTTAGCAACAAACCTAGATTGAGTCCCAAGTAAAGATGCAGCGCCCGCCAGAATCGGCGGGTGCCGCCTGTGCGCGAAGCCATCAATAATCAAACTTGACGTTGACGGCGCCGTAGAACGCAATGCCGTCGCCTGGCGAGAAGAACGGTTGGGCGGTGGCGCCGAAGCTTTCGTCGTACCAAACGTATTCCCGGCGAACGTCTGCCAGGTTCTTGGCCTGAAATTGCACTTCCACTTCCTTGGTCACCTGATAGCCCAAATCCAGGTTCAGCAAGGCGTATTCGCCGTATTTGCCGCGGACATTGGCCTGGTCTACGAAATAGTCTCCCTGGCCGCTGGTCCATAGCGACGAACGCAGTTGCGGCAGGATTTGGTAATCGATGCCGGCCGAAAACAAGTAATTCGGGGTATTGACCACCTGATTGCCTGCGACGTATTGCATCGCACTGGAAACAGCTGGCGGATTGGTGACTTTGGCTTCCTGCAACGAGTAGGCGGCCCAAACACCAACTTTGTCGGTCGGATAAACCTTGATCTCAATGTCCACGCCCTGCCGTTTGGTGGCGCCGATCATCGTCGAATCCACGCTGGCCAGATTGCGGCTGATTTCGTTGCTGGCGTCTTGCGCCCAATAAGCGACCCGGCCTTCGGCCCAATCCACTGGTTTTAGTTTTATGCCCACTTCCCAGCCGTCGTTCAAAGAAGGGCCAATATTCTTTTGGCTGCTATTCAGAATGAATGTGGCTTGACCCAAACCTACCTGAAATGTGCGTCCCCAGTTTCCGTAAAGGCTATAGCCTTCGATGGGTGTAATCACCGCGCCGATTTTCGGCTGGGAAATAGTGCCGTAGTCGTTCAATGGATAGGCGCCGTAGGTCGAGCCAGCGCGGTGATTGAAAAAGCTGCCGTCGATGATGTCGGCACGGTAGCCCGGCGTCAGCTTTAACCATTTGAACGGCTTGATCACGGCCTGAATGTAGCCGCCGTAGTTCAAGAAGTCCCACTTCTCGTCGTTACGCAAACCTGTGCTACGGCGAACTCGGCTATCGGTCAAATAGCGCAGATATTTGTTTTCCTGTTGCTGGAAATCGAAGCCGGTTTCCAGCGAAAAGTCGTCCAGCCAACTGACCACCGGATGGTAGGTCAGCGAGGTCATCGCGCCGTATTGGATTTCGTCGCGGTCGCGTTCTTGCTGCGTTGCGCCTGGGCCGTAAGTCACGTAGCGCTGGTCGTCGAACAAGGTGCCGTAAACCTTGGACGACCAGAATAAGGTTTGGCTGAGGTTGACGTCCAAATGGGTGCTGACTTGACCAACCGTGCGTTTGCCGCCGTCAGTGGCATTTCGGGCGAAGGTTTGGGTTTGATTGAGTAGCTGTTCCTGATAAGTCATGTAGCCCGGTTCTTGAGCGCCGGCTTCGCTCCAGCGGGCGATCAGACCTATTTTGTATTTTTGGTCGTCCGGCGTGTAAAACCATTTGCCGGAAAAACTGTTTTTGTCGGTGTCGCTGTGGTCGCGGTAGCCCTCGCTGGCGCGGTAGGAAATCTGATAATTTTGCGAGAAGCCGTCCTTTTCGTAGCCCAGACCGGATTGGATGTCGTGGGTATTGAAGCTGCCGTAACCGACCCGGCCCTTGACGTAGTTACCGCCGGTGGTGGTGTTCATGCTGATGTTGCCGGCGAAGGAGTGCAGGCCGTAGCGGGCGTCGTTGGTGCCCCGGACCACTTCAATCGACTCGATGTCCAGCGGAAACAATGAATCGACGAAATAGGTGTCGCCGCTATTGGTGTTGCTCGGAATACCGTCGATCAAAAGCTTGACTGCGTTGACCCGGCCTTCGCCGTTAAAACCGCGAAACGACATTTTTCCGGTCGTGATGCCTTGGCCGAATTGAGTGACCTGCACGCCTGGCATGCGGTGGAACAAGTCGTAGGCGGTCAGTACGTTTTGATCGGCAATTTTGTCGGCGTACATGATGTCGACCGAGGTGGCAATGTCCTTGCTGGTCAATTTGCCGTTTTGTTCGTTGTCGCTCACCGTGACCGCGCCGAGTTCGAAAATCGAATCGTCGCTGACCGCTTTCGGTTTGGGTGGTGGGGCTTTTTTGATGGCGATCATGCCGTCGCCGACCGTTTCGTATTGTAAGCCGTTTTTCGACAATACTTTCTCCAAGGCTTGGCCGATCGTGAATTGGCCGCGCAGAGCCTCGGCGCTCAGGCCTTGTACGACCGCGTCGGCATAAATCAGCTTGGTGCCGGTGGATTTGGCCAATTGTTCCAGCGTCGCGGCCAAGGCTTGCGGCGGCAGGTCGAAACGGCTGGCGCCATTGTCGGCTAGCGTCTCGAAACTGGCCGCCAACGCCAATGCCAGCAACGGTAAGGTCCGGCGCGCTTGGGCCGGCGCCCATAGTCCTATCTTCATGTTGATCTCCTGGTTTCGTGGATTGCGGCAAGATCGTGTTTGCCTTAATACCTAATAACGATCCGGAACCGACGAACTGGACAATTATTTTTGCGGAGCCATGTTTGAACAGCTCTAGCGAAGCGCTTGGGCCGGAAAAATCCAGTCTGGCAAAGGGTTTAGCGCGGATGCAGTACGATGGTCTGTTTTTGCTGTTGTACCCGAACCGGCAGGATTTTTTCGAGCGCCAGCAAAAACGGTTTTAAATCGCCGGCATCGAAGCGGCCGCTGACGGTCTGGCGCGCCAGTTCGGGGGCGGCCAGCACGAAATGCACCGGATGGTAGCGTTCCAACTCCGCCGTCACATCGGCGAGCGGGGTATGGTCGAACCAAAGCTGGCCGTCCGTCCAGGCGAGAGATCGTTCGCGGGTGGCGGGCTGGATTGGCAACCAGCGGCCGTTGGCGTCGATTTGCCGGCTGAAACCGGCGCGCAAGCTCTGGCCGATCCAGCTGGATTCCTTGCGCAGTTCCACTTCGCCTTCCAGAACTGCTACCGCCGTTCCCGCCGCGCTGCGCCGGACGTTGAATACGGTACCTATGTCGCTGATTCGAATCCCGCCGACGGCGACGCCGAACGGTTGCCAAGTGCGATGCGCGACGTCGAACAGCGCTTCGCCTTGCTGCAATTCGACTTCCCGGCGTAGCCAGGACATTCTGACACTGAGTCGAGTCGCGGTATTCAGCTGTATGCTCGATCCGTCGCCGAGGACGACGGTGCGGCGTTCGCCGATGCCGGTTTGGTAGGTCTCCTGGGGAGCGCTGGCGTGTTGCCACCAGGCGCCGCCCAGCAATCCGCAGGCGAACAGCGCGCTGAACAGTGCGGAGGTTTTGCGCCAGGAGCGGCGGCCGGCGGCGCGAGCGTCGTTCAGGCCGGGGACATCCCGCCCTTTCAGCGTGTCGATGTCGCCCCAGAGTTGTTCGATTTCGAAATACGCTTGGCTGTGGGCGGGGTTTTCAGTCAACCAGTCTTCGAACTGTTGGCGCAACAGATCGGTGCACTGTTCCGATTGCAATTCCACGAACCAAGTCGCGGCTTGCTTCAGCAGATTTTGTTGTTCGGCGGCGGTCTTCATGGCGGGTCTCAACCGGTTTCTAGCAAGGCCCGGTGGCAGTGCAACATGGCTTTGACCAATTGACGCTGGACCGTCTTTTCCGAAATGCCCAGTTGCTTGGCGATGTCGTGGTAGCTGAGTTCATCGAATTTGCGCAGCAGAAAAATGTGTCGGCATTGGCCGGGTAGTCCGGCGATGGCTTGCAGCAAGCGTTGGCACTGTTGACCAAGCATAGCAGATTCGTCCGGTTGCTTGGCAGGGCAGGGGACGGTTTCGTCAATGATGGTCTCGCGCATTTCCCTGCGGCGATTCTGACGGACAAAGTCTATCGCGAGGCGCTCGGCTGTGCGAAATAGATAGCCGGTCAAGTTTTCGTCATGGCTGAGCTCGTGTTTGCGCAGCAAGCGTAAATAGGTTTCTTGACTGAGATCCTGAGCAGTATCCGGGCAATTAACCCGCTGTAGCAAATAGGCGACCACGGTGTCTCGGTGGTCGCGAAACAATTCGACGATTTGCTGCTGGTGTAACGTGATGGCGGTCATGGGCTGCCTCCGCGGCAAACTTGGCGGATAAAACCCTAGAAATCCGCAATCAATATGCCAGTTTCCTGTTAAGGCTTGTCGTTTCTGGATCGAAGTCTTTTTGGGGAAGAGCCGGAGTGGCGTCGGCGCGGAAAAACTGCGGCAAATGACCTAGCGGGGTGTGGGAAATGCCGTATTTTGCCGGCGACCGCGATTCGGTCGGCATCTATAGGGGCGATCGCTTCCGCTGCCCTAATCCTTCGCTTTCCGCTATGATGCCGCCACCATTGACAAGCAGCGGGGGCAACCATGGACTTAGCGAGAGCACTGGGGTTGGGAGCGGGCGAGCCGGACGAAACGGCGGCCAGGCAGCAACTACATCTCTATATCAACCTGAAATTGGCTTCTTGCGGGCAGCCGATCTGTGTCGACGCCGCCTCGGCGCGTTTCATGGACACCGCTCAGGACTTGCTGAATAGCTACTTGGAGAAGAGTCGGCTGTTGGCCAGTTCGTCGTTGTACCCGGCCGACCGGCGGATTCAGGACTTCCTCGATCGCTATTGCGCAGACTTGAATTTGCCGGCGGTGCCGAGCTTGCCCACGATGACCTTCGAACTGGATCGCCACGGCGTCGCTCGCGAGTTGTCGCTGCCGATCGGCGAGGACGAATTCCGCTCGGAAATCGTGTCCAGTTTTCGGGTCAAGCAAGGGGTTTTGCACAATCCGGCGAGCGACCGGCGCACGACCAAAGGCTCGTTTCACATCGCGGAAGGCGGCCTGCCGGTGCCGGGCGACAAGAAGCAAGTCCCAAAATTGACGTTTGCGCTGATGTTGGCGGAAGCGCTGAAACCACCGGCCGACATGTTGACGTTGCCGTTTACCGCCAAGCAGGCCAGACCGGCGCGGATGTTCGCATCGCTGCTGTTGCGGCCGGTCGTATGTCCGGAGATTCCCGGCGTGTCGGCCGAAAAAACGATGGAGATTCGCTTCTTCGCGCCCGGCAATTTGGTCAGCAATTTGGATTTCGTCGAAAGCATTTTCGGCAACGGCGGCAATCCGGCCTTGCCTGAGTGCGACGCGGGGCTGGATGTGGACCATTGGAGCGGGCACAGCGGTTGCGTGATATTGGCGCCGCATCTGGCCAAACTGACCAAGCAGCAAGTCGGTTTGCCGCATTGGGAAGCGGCGACCGATCGGCAGCGCGCCGACGGCATGTGCTGGCAAACCCCCGACGAACTCTACAACGACGGTCAGGCCTTCAAGCTAACCGCCCGCGACCGCTCCGGCGTTATCGTTACCTTGTTGGCCGACAACTATTACGGTTATTGCAAGAAGGAAGTCAAAACCCAGATCAGCTACGCCGCCAACCTCTACGGGTTGGCCGAGGAAGAGCACGCCGGCGGCGCACTAGCGTTTCGCCGCTTCAATCACGGCGACGAATTCGGCATCGGCAGCCTGACGCGCGAGCCGGGTTACGACTTCGACGACATGGCTTACCGCTACGGCGCCATCATGGACATTCGGCCGGAAGGCTACGCGATCGACCGGCAGTACCCGGACATCGTCTACGTGCCGCAAGATTTGCGGATGAGCTTAACTACGCAACGCATCAGCTGGGTGCGTAACGGGCAAGCACACAGTATCCGCCTACAGCCCGGCAAAATTTACATTCAGCCTAACGGCTATAAAATCGAGATGTGCAAACATCCCGGCGCGCCGTCCTGGCGCTTGGTCGGCACCGTCGCCGAAGGCACGTTCTGCCACAAGCCGTGTACCGTGTCGGGCGGCGGCAAATCGGAAATCTCCAAGTCCATCGAAGATGCGGTGATCTACGGTCCGCTGTTCGTCGACGACTTGCAGAACGACCTGGATCGGGTCCAAGCGATCTTCGACAAGGATTATCGGAGCGGACGCTTTCTGCCCGGTCACGAGCATGAAGATCGCGATCCTGCCAGACCAATACTCAGCGACGAACGCAGTCTCGGGTCTGTCATCAAATTGCTGACCCCGTCGCCTTATTACACGCCGGAGTTCAACGCTTGGTTGAAGTCGATTCCGCCCAGTATTTTCGCGTTGGTATTCTTGATTAAACGCTTTTATCGCAGTGAATGGGAAGGCCGCTGGCGCGACCATTTGTCGGTGGACGTGATCGACGGCGCGCCGGGCCACGAGTTGAAACTGGATCAGCGCAAAATCGTAGCCACCTATTTGCGGGTCGGCTTCGATCAGGAGGGCGGCTGGCGCACCTTCAAGGTCCGTCAGGATTACATCGCCGCCGAGAAAGTGCAGATGGAAGACGACATCACCGCCTCGGTGGTGGTGCCCGCCGACCGGATCAAGGCTTGGTTGCCGCTGACCGACTACCCGCATAGCGTTAAATTGGTCAGCAACTGCGAATATCGGCTGTTTCAACGGCCCGATGACGCGATCATTCCCGGCTACGACAAGCAAACCGAGGCCAATATGGCCGCGCCGGGCAATTTCATCGCCAACTTCGAACCGCTCGATCGCGCCAAGTTGGCGGCGGTCGTCGAGGATGTGACGACGTTCTCGCGTTTCACGCCGGCGATGCGGACTCTGTTGAACCAAGCTTACCGCGACGCCAGCGGTTTCGTCGTGTCGTCGGCGCATCCGCGCCTGGTCGACGGCAAGCCGTCCAAGAACCCGCGCTATCTGGAGACCCGCGCCGACATCGTCAATCCGATTCGCAAATACATTGCCGAAATCGGCGCCCGCCTGCACCGCAAGATTCCGTTGTCGGAGCCGTTATGCCATCCAGTCGACGCGGTGCTGACCGGGCGGCGGAACAATCCGCCGGAACCCGGCATTCGCCCTCTGGCGGTTTACAACCCGATTCATTATCAGGAATTGCCGGAACTGTTCATGGACTTTATCTGTTCGTTGACCGGCAAGTCGCCCTCCACGACCGGCGCCGGTAGCGAAGGCGCTTTGACCAAGGGACCGTTTAACGCGTTGCGTCCGACCGCCGATCTGAACAATGCCTTGGTATCGTTCATCCTGACCGACTATCCGGGCTTTTCCAGTTCGGCCGGTTTCATCGGGCCGGATACCCGAGTCGATCACGACATCAGCCTGTTGATCCCGGAAATCTGGGCGCGCTTGCCGCCGCGCGAGCGCCGGCCGGACTATCTGATCCAGCACGGCTATCTGGAAGCGGTGCGGGATTTCGAATACCAAGGGCGCAAGGTGTTGGCCAGCCGTTTGGGTTACCGGATTACCAGCCACTTCGTGCATGGCTTGATGGGCAAGATTTTCGATAATCCTTACGCGGTGTTCACCGACGAGATTTTGCAACCCGAACGGCAGAGTCTGGCGGTGTTTGTGGAAGGGGTTAACAATATCGTCGATACCCAGCAGCGGGTGGCCCGGCAGTATTTCGAGGATGGCAGCATTCAAGACGCTTGCCCGCCTCTGTTCGCCTTGCTGCATATCATGGCCGACGGATACTACCAGGGAATGGACGCCAGTCATCCTCAAATCCGAGCCATGTTTGGCCGCGAGGCTTTGTTGGCTTCCGATTGGTACCGCGAGCGGCTGAGTATTAAACAACAGCGAGACATTGCACTTTGGCAGGGTCATGTCGATTATTTGCAAACCTTTTTGAACGCCAGCGGACACCAGGCGCCGGCGGCGGAATTGAATTTGGTCGAGCGCTTGCAACGGGCGAAGACCCGCTTGCTGGCGGTGTCGGCGGCGGATTATCCGCAAACGCTGGTCGGCACGCTGGGCGCCGATCCGCTTGGACCTTATGCCGCGGGCTAGGCTTAAGGCCGGCCGGTTTCCAAGTAGCCGCGGAGTTCCGCCAGGTTCAACGGCGCGCTGAAGTGAAAGCCTTGCGCCAGATCGCAATCTAGCGCGCCTAGCATAGCGGTTTGCCGCTCGTTTTCGACGCCCTCGGCGACCACCTGCAAATGGATGCCGTGCGCTAAACCGACGATGGAACGGACGATACAGGCGTCGCCGGTTTCCGCGTGGAGGTCGTCGATGAAGGACTTATCGATTTTCAGCGTGTCGATCGGCAGCTGACGCAAATTATTCAGCGACGAGAAACCGGTGCCGAAGTCGTCGATGCTCAGGCGCATGTCGCGGCTTTTCATCGCCCGCATTTGCGCGATCGCCGCGTCCAAATTGTCCATCAACATGTTTTCGGTCATTTCGAATGCCAGGCGGCTGGCCGGGAAACCGGTTTCCGCCAGTATCGCGTCGATGCGATTCATCAGGTCGGGTTGCTTGAACTGGCG
This sequence comes from Methylomonas sp. LWB, assembly GCF_001856095.1. Lineage (NCBI taxonomy): Bacteria > Pseudomonadati > Pseudomonadota > Gammaproteobacteria > Methylococcales > Methylococcaceae > Methylomonas > Methylomonas sp. LWB. The sequence goes on along the minus strand of NZ_MKMC01000003.1, from coordinate 27,659 downwards.
GGGTGACAGATTGATCGCCAGCATCAAGCCGGCCGCGGCCGGCAAGGTTAGAATGTCGCGGCAGGCGGTACGCAATACCCAAGCGCCGATCTCGACGATCAGGCCGCTGTCTTCGGCGATGGGAATGAATTCGTCCGGTTGAACCTCGCCGATGTCCGGGTGCCAGCGCAACAACACTTCGACCCCGACCGGCGCGCCGCCGGGCAAGGCTACTAGCGGCAGATAGCGCAATTGGAATTCGCCCCGGGCCAGCGCCTGATGCAAATGCTGCTCCAGCGTCACGCGCCGCAAGGACAGGGCGTTGGCCGACGCGTCGTAGAATTCGAATTTATTGCGGCCGCGCTGTTTGGCCTGGTAGAGCGCGTCGTCGGCGTGTTTGATCAAGGTTTCGCTGTTTTCCCCGTCGGCCGGATACACCCCGATGCCCAGACTGGTACCGATAAACAATTGGTGGTCGTCGATAAAAAATGCTTGGTTGACTTGCTCGATCACCCGCCGAGCGATTTCGCCGGCATCGGTGGCGGTGCGCAGATTTAGTCCGATGATCGCGAATTCGTCACCGCCCAGGCGGGCCACGGTTTCGTGCTCGCGCAAGCAAGCGGTGACGCGCTTGCCGACTTCGATCAACAGTTTGTCGCCGACCAGATGCCCCAGCGTGTCGTTGATATTCTTAAATCGGTCCAAATCCATGTAGAGCAACGCGAACTCGGTGCGATGCCGGCGCGCCTGACTAATAGATTGCGCCAGCCGTTCGTTGAACAGGGCGCGGTTGGGCAAGTCCGTCAGCGGGTCGAAATACGCTAGATGCTTGATGATTTCTTCCGAATCCTTGCGGTCGCTAATGTCGTGGATGATGGAGACAAAGTGGCTGATGGCGTTATCGTCGTCCAGAATCGGCGTGATCGACTCCAGACACCAGAATAAGTCGCCGTTTTTCTTGCGGTTCAGGAATTCGCCGTGCCAGTCCTGGCCGGCATTCAGGGTTTGCCACAATTCGTCGTAGATTTCGTTGGCGGTCAGATCGGATTTCAATAAATTGGCTTTGTGGCCGATCACTTCTTGTTCGGTAAATCCGGTGATCCGATAAAATGCCGGATTGCAGTATTCGACCTTGGCCTGGTGGTCGGTGATGATGACCATGCTGGAACTGTATTGCATCGCCAAAGACAGCTTGCGCAGTTCGCGTTCGGTCTTGCGGTGATTGTCGATTTCCTTGGCCAGCGCAGCGTTGGCGGCCATCAGTTGGCTTTGGCTGGGTATCGCCAGAATTTTCGGGATCAGCGGCCAGATTAAGACCGCCGTGGTCAACGAAGCCGCGGCGGTAGCCAGTTTGACCAGTCCCGACGCCCAATAATCAGGTACCCAAACGTTCCAGATACTCAGCAAATGGGTGGTGCCGCATAGGAAGATAAACAGACCGAATAGCCAGTATACCCAGCCGAATTGTATGTCCTGGCGGCGCTTTAACACATACACCATCGCGAACGGAATGGAGTAGTAAGACAGCACGATCAGCGCGTCGGACACGGTATGCAACAACAGCAAGTCGCTTTGCCATAAGTAACATTGGCCGTGCGGCATGTAAGCCTGCATATCGAACAAATGGGGCTGTGATTCGTGCATGGCGCTCCCGAAAACAACGCTCCGGCAATCGGCCGCCGGACCGAAAAGGCGTTACTCCCGAAGCCGGGATGACGCGCGAATTTAGCGCAAAATCCCTTGCAATAAAACAGTTTTGTAGCAGTGCGGGTTTCAGGCCGGCGGCAGCCGGCCCGTTATGTCGTGTCTGGGCTTTGACTCCGTGCCGCGCGTTGCCGACAAAGCCAGCGCGCGGCGGGACGGTTCCTACTGTTGATGTTTGCGTTTGCCCTTGGTTTTGGTTTTTGGAAATTCCTGGGCGATCAACGAACGCGCCAGTTTACGCAGTCCGTTGGACGAGACTTCCAGGCCGAGCGGCGAGCCTATCGATTCCAGTTCGTACATCAGGTCGGTCGCGGCCACCAGCGTCACGTAGCGCAAGTTCTCGCCGCCCGGCAGTTGCGTGGACGCCAAGCGCAGCAGCGGTGCCAGTTTGTCCCACGAGCTGTTGAAAAATTTCCGTACCGGATCGTTTTCCGCCACGTATTCGCCGGTCAGACCTTGTTCGAACGCGCTGCCGGCCTTTTCCAAAACCTCGCGCATCGTGGCCTTGGCCGATTCGTCGGCGGCGGTCAGTTTGGTGCGTTCGATGGCTTGCTCGACCGAGCCTTGCCAGTTTTGCCAGAGTTGCCGCCATTGCGCGAGTTCGGTTTCGGTCAATACCGGCGACGACTTGATCCCGTCGCTTTTCCGGTCGTTGGCCGTGTAGCCGACACCTAGCAACAAGCCCTTGGCGTCGGCCTTGGCTTGGTTGAAACGTAGACTGTTGACCGCGTCGTGCCAGTCTTCGCTGTGCTCCGCCGAGATAAACGGCAGCAGCGATTTGGCGATGTCCGGGCGAGCCCGGTTCAGGTCGATTTTTAGCGAGGCCAGTTTCGGTTCGGCGGCTTTTTTAATCAGCGACAGCAATTGGTCGATGTTCAGCGCTTGACCGTTGCGGTCGTAGGCCTGGGTGCGAGTGACCGGAAACGACAGCACGTTACCGGTCGAATCCAGCGTGGGCTGTTGAAAGGTTTGCAGAATGCCGGACCATTCGACGATGGTCATGCATTTGTTGCCGAGCGCGGTGCCGATCTTGGCCTGCACGTGGTTTTCGATTTTGACCAAGCCGTCCTCGCCGCCGATTTGCGGCTGGGACAAATCCAAAAAACTGCATTGCTTGCCGTCCTTCCAGACGCGTGCGGTTTCGCCGGCGCCGGTGTAAAGCTGGTTGACCAGTACGCTTCTGATCAGGCCGTATTCCATCGGCACCGGTACGTTGATCTCGCGAGCCTGGGCGGCTTGCGCCGTCAGTAGCAGGCCGCCGGTGAATAACAGGGTACGCAGGGTTGACATGATTTACTCCGTAACGTTGTCTTGCGCGGTTGGGTTGAGTTCGGAAATGCCCCGGTAGGCCGACGAAATCGGATAACGCCGATCCCGGCCGAAGGCGCGAGGGGTAATGCGGATGCCGGGCGGCGATTGCCGGCGTTTGTATTCGTTGCGATCGACCAGCGAAATCGCGCGTTCGACCGCCTCGCGCGGATAGCCTAGCTCGACGATGTCGGCGGCCGATTGATCCCGCTCGATGTACAGCGCCAAGATAGGGTCGAGTACGGAATAGGGCGGCAGCGAATCTTCGTCTTTCTGGTCCGGCGCCAATTCCGCCGACGGCGGCCGGCTAATCACCCGTTCCGGAATCACCGGCGTCAGCGTGTTGCGGTATTCGGCCAGTTGGTAAACCAATAATTTAGAGACATCCTTGAGCGGCGCGAAGCCGCCGGCCATGTCGCCGTAGAGCGTGGCATAGCCTACGCTCATTTCGCTTTTATTGCCGGTGGTCAACAACAGTTTGCCTTGTTTGTTGGACAGCGCCATCAGCAAAACGCCTCGGCAGCGGGCTTGGATGTTTTCCTCGGTGGTGTCGGTCTTGGAACCGGCAAACAGCGGCGCCAGCATGGCGTTGAACGCGGAGACGGCCGGTTCGATCGGGATCACGTGATGCCTGACGCCGAGCGCCTTGGCTTCCAGCTCGGCATCTTCGTTGCTGATGTCTTGGGTATAACGCGACGGCATCAGGACGCATTCGACCCTATCCGCGCCCAACGCGTCCACCGCCAATGCCAGAACCAGTGCCGAGTCTATGCCGCCCGATAGCCCTAGGATCGCGCCTTGGAAGCCGTTCTTGCGCACGTAATCCCGAATGCCGAGCACCAGTGCCTTGTATTCGCTGACCACCGGCTGGTAGAGAGCGACGATGCCGGTTTTGGCCGGCCGCGAGCCGTTGAACTCGACGAGATCGAGTTGCTCCTCGAATTCGGCGGCGCGATAGACAATCTCGCCATCGCGATCGGCGACGAAGGAGGCGCCGTCGAAGACCAATTCGTCCTGGCCGCCGATTTGATTGACGTAGACCAATGGAATGCCCGCCGCGCGAACTTGGCTGCAAATGATGGTTTCGCGTTGCTGCATCTTGCCGGCGTGGAACGGCGAAGCATTCAGGGTCAGGATGATGTCGGCGCCGGCGTCGCGATTGGCGGCGATGATGCCGTCGCGCCAGATGTCCTCGCAAATGGTCAGCGCCAGTTTCGTGGTCTTGACTTCGAAAAGACAGGTGTGCCGGCCAGCCTTGAAATAGCGTTGCTCGTCGAAGACGCCGTAGTTAGGCAGAGCGAGTTTGTGGTATTCGGCGACGATGACGCCGTCCCGCAACGCGGCGGCGGCGTTGTAGAGCGTCTCGCCTTGCCGGCTCGGGTAGCCGATCACGGCGGTAATGCCTTGGATGTCGCGCAGCAGCCGGGCCAGACCGCGTTCGGTCTGGGCCAAAAAATCGCCGCGCAACAGCAAGTCCTCCGGCGGGTAGCCGGTCACGCACAATTCCGGGAAAACGATCACATCGGCGTGTTGGTGTTTGGCTTGCTCGACGGCGGACAGGATTTTTTCGACGTTGCCGGAAATGTCGGCGACCGTGAAATTCAGTTGAGCCAGGGCGATGGTTAGAGTCATCGATTACCGGGCAAAACAGCCGCGCATTGCCGCGCCGATGTCCGACGGCGAGCTGACCATGGTCACGCCGGCCGCCTGCATCGCCGCGATCTTGCCTTTCGCGGTGCCCGCGCCGCCGGTGACGATGGCGCCGGCGTGGCCCATGCGTTTGCCGGGCGGCGCGGTTTGGCCGGCGATATAACCGACCACCGGTTTGGTGACATGGGCCTTGATGAATTCCGCCGCTTGTTCTTCGTCGCTACCGCCGATCTCGCCGACCATGACGATGCCCTCGGTTTGCGGGTCGTCTTGAAAGCGGCTTAATACGTCGATGAAGTTCATGCCGTGGATCGGGTCGCCGCCGATGCCGACGCAGGTGCTTTGGCCTAGACCTTCACGGGTGGTTTGGTGGACGGCCTCGTAAGTCAACGTGCCGGAGCGGGAGACGATGCCGATCTTGCCGGGCTGATGAATATGGCCGGGCATGATGCCGATCTTGCATTGGCCGGGTGTGATAACGCCGGGGCAGTTCGGGCCGACCAGCAAGGATTGCGCGCCTTGCATCGCCGCCTTGACTTTCAACATTTGCAACACCGGGATACCCTCGGTAATACAGACGATCAATGCTATGCCGGCGTCGACCGCTTCCAGGATCGCGTCGGCGGCGAAAAACGGCGGCACGTAAATCATCGTCGCGCTGGCGCCGGTGGCCTTGACGGCTTGCTGGACCGTGTCGAATACCGGCAAATTCAGATGGCTGGAGCCGCCCCGGCCCGGCGTGACGCCGCCGACCAGTTGGGTGCCGTAGGCTAGCGCCTGTTCGGAGTGGAAAGTACCTTGTTTACCGGTGAAGCCCTGGCAGATGACTTTGGTGTGTTTGGCTATCAGAATAGACATTAGGCCACCTCTTGAGCCAGTTTCACCGCCAATTCGGCGGCTTGATTCAAATCCTCGGCGGGCGTCAGTCCCAGGCCGGAGTTTTTCAGCATGGCCAAGCCCTGCTCGACGTTGGTGCCCTCCAGGCGGACCACGACTGGAATCGTCAGATGCATGTCCTCGACCGCCGCCAGAATGCCGGCCGCAATCACGTCGCATTTGACGATGCCGCCGAAGATATTGACCAGCACGGCTTTGACGGTGCCGTCGGACAGGATCAGCTTGAAGGCTTCCTTGACTTTGTCTTTGTTGGTGCCGCCGCCGACGTCTAGGAAATTGGCCGGCGCGCCGCCTTTGAGTTTGACCATGTCCATGGTTGCCATCGCCAGGCCGGCGCCGTTGACCATGCAACCGATATTGCCGCCCAAGGTGATGTAGTTCAGATCGAATTGCTTGGCCTCTGCTTCCTTGGGGTCTTCCTGGCTGGCGTCGCGCAGCGCGGCGATGTCGGGATGCAAGGCCAGGGCGTTGTCGTCGAAATTGATTTTGCCGTCCAGCGCCAGCAGTTTGCCGTCTTCGGTTTCTATCAGCGGATTGATTTCGATCTGGCTGCAATCCTTGCTTAGGAACAGTTCGTACATGCCGTTCAGGATGGCCGGCAATTGCACCTGTTGCTCTTTGCCCAAGCCGAGCGCCGCGCCGATTTGCCGGCCCTGATAGGCTTGCAGGCCGGCGGCGGGGTGCACCGGAATCCGGACGATCTTCTCGGGCGTTTCGGCGGCGACGGCTTCGATGTCCATGCCCCCGGCCGCCGAGGCGACAAACAACAGGCGCTCGCTTTCCCGATCCAGCAACAGGCTCAAATAAAATTCATTTTTGATCGCGGACGCCTCTTCGACCCAGACGCTGCCGACCGGCAGTCCGAAGGCGTCGGTTTGACGAGTGACCAAGCGTTTACCTAGCATTTCGGCGGCGTGCTCGGCGACTTCGCGGGCATCGCGGGCCAGCTTGACGCCGCCGGCCTTGCCGCGCGCGCCGGCATGGATTTGCGCCTTGACGACCCAGGCATCGCCGCCCAATTGTTCGGCGACCTTGGCGGCGTTCGCGGCGCACTCCGCAATATCGCCTTTCGGCACCGGTACACCGTACACGGTAAACAGTTGTTTCGCCTGGTATTCGTGGATATTCATGTCCCGCTCCGATTCACGTTGATTGCCGCCGTCACTATAAGACTAGCCGCCGGGCAGGTCCTCCGCCGACTTAATGCTATGATGAAAGCCATCTTCATTCTAACTGAAACCCGCTGACAGAGACGGCATGCCTCCCGGTCAAACCCATACCTATTACCCTTGTCCGTTTTCCCGAGGTTACGGCATACCCGAGCGGCAAGCATGGCTGATGCTGAAAATATTCGCCATCTATCGCTTCATGGCCGGCAGTTTGTTCGTGATGCTGTTTTATTTACGGTTCGGCGCATCGACGCTGGGCACCTACGACAACACATTGTACCAGTTCGCTAGTCTCGGATACCTTGCGATTTCCGTGGTTGCCGCGCCGATCACGCTCAGGCATCGCTTCGGTTACGCGATGCTGGCGCAGATGTTTATCTTCACCGATATTGTCTTTATCACGTTGATGATGCATGCCAGCGGCGGCATCGCCAGCGGCATCGGCATGTTGTTGGCGATTTCGATCGCCGCCGGCGGCCTATTGATCGGCGGCCGTTGCGCGATCTTGTTCGCGGCGCTGGCTAGTCTGGCGGTGTTGGCCGAGCAGGTTTACGCGATTCAGACGCGCAGTTTCGAGCCGGTGACACTAACCTATTCCGGCATGCTGGGCATTTCGTTTTTCTCGATTGCGTTCCTATCGGTGATTTTGGCTCAGCGCGCCGAGCAGTCGGCGATTCTGGCGCAACAGCAAGCACAGACTATCGCTCGCTTGGAAGGCTTGAATCGCTACATTATTCAGCATTTGCAATCCGGAATTTTGATCGTGGATGGCGAGCGAATCCTGCAATTAGCCAATCAGTCGGCGCTGCGGTTATTGGATCTGGCGGATATTCCGCCGACATTGGCGGACTTGGCGGCTCCCTTGCAAGAAGCCTTCGGCTTATGGCGCGACAACCCCGAGCAGGATTTTGCCATCTTGCATTTGTCCGGCGACAGGGAAATTCAGGTACGGTTTTCCGTGTTATCGATGGACGGCGAGGCTTTGTATCTGTTGATCATCGAGGACATCGCTTTGTATAACCAACGCTTGCAGCAAAGCAAGTTAGCTTCGCTGGGTCGCTTGACCGCCAGCATCGCCCACGAGATTCGCAACCCGCTTAGCGCAATCAGCCACGCAGGACAGTTGTTGTCCGAGGCGCCAGGCTTGCCTGCCCAGGAAGTGCGGTTAACCGAGATCATTCAGAACCACTGTCAACGGGTGAACTGTATTATCGAGGATATTTTGAAGTTGTCCCGCCGCCACTTCAGCCATAAGCAAAAAATCAATCTGGACGCTTGGTTGACGGCTTATTTCAGCGAGCAGAAATTCGATTTGGGCGGACGCGCAGATGCGTTCGCGCTGGCGTTTGTCAGGACGGGCTTGACGGCTTGCATCGACGACGGCCATTTGAAACAAATTCTGGATAATTTGTGCGCCAACGCACTGCAGTACGGCAGGCCGGAAGCGGGGAAAATCCGGGTTGTGGTCGATCTGGTCGACGAACAGCCGACGATCAAAGTGATCGACAACGGTCCCGGCATCGGCGGTGAACATCTGACGCATTTGTTCGAGCCGTTTTTCACGACCTCGCACAAAGGCACCGGGTTAGGTTTGTACATTTCCAAAGCGCTCGCGGAACTGAATCAGGCCGATCTCGGCTACGTTCAGGATGGCGGAAAATCCTGCTTCGTGCTGGCGCTGGCTAACGCGGAAAACACGGTGATAGAAATATGAGCCCACCCGTCACGCTGGTTGTCGACGACGAGCCCGACATTCGGGAATTGCTGGAAATCACGCTGAACCGAATGGACATTCAAACCCGCTGCGCGGCTGATTTGGCCGGGGCCAAGCAATTGCTGGCCAATCAACGTTTCGATCTGTGTTTGACCGATATGAAATTACCGGACGGCGACGGTTTGGAGCTGGTCGACCACATCCAGGCCTGCGGTCTGCCGTTGCCGGTGGCGGTGATTACCGCGCACGGCAATATGGATATCGCCATCAAGGCCATGAAAAAAGGGGCTTTCGACTTCCTATCCAAGCCGGTCGATTTGGCGGTGTTGCGGCAGCTGGTCAACCATGCGTTGCAAGCCTCGCAAGGGCGGGCGGCCGAAAAAGAGCGCCGCACTCGCGATGTGTTGTTGGGCGATTCGGTACCGATGCGGGCGATACGCTCGAAAATCGAGAAGGTGGCGCGCAATCAGGCGCCGGTCTACATCAGCGGTGAGTCCGGTTCCGGCAAGGAATTGGTGGCGCGCTTGATTCATCAGCAAAGCCCGCGCGGCGCGCAGCCCTTTGTCGCGATCAATTGCGGCGCGATTCCGCTGGAGTTAATGGAAAGCGAGTTCTTCGGTCATAAAAAAGGCAGCTTTACCGGCGCGGTCAGCGACAAGCAAGGCTTGTTTCAGGCTGCCGAAGGCGGCACGCTGTTTCTCGACGAAGTCGCCGATTTGCCGTTGCCGTTGCAAGTCAAATTGTTGCGAGCCATCCAGGAAAAGAAGGTCCGGCCGGTTGGCGAGCAACGCGAAGTCCCGGTTGACGTGCGCTTGCTGAGTGCCACGCATAAGGACTTGGCGAAAATGGTCCAGGAAGGGGCGTTTCGGCAGGATTTGTATTACCGGATCAATGTCATCGAACTGAATTTGCCGCCGCTGCGGGCCAGGGAGGCCGATATTCCGCAATTGACCCGCCACTTACTAACCAAGTTAGCCGCCGCCAACGGCACGGCAATGCCCGATCTGAGCGATGCGGCTTGGCGAGCGCTAAAGGGGTACTGCTTTCCCGGCAATGTGCGGGAATTGGAAAACATTCTCGAGCGAGCGTTGGCCTTGCACGAGGGCAATCTGATCGATGTTGACGATTTGAATTTGCCGGTGGGGCTGGAGGCTGCCGAGGATTTCGACGCGCAAAAGATGTCGCTCGAAAGCTATTTGGAGGGCATCGAAAAGAAAGCGCTGAGCAGTGCGTTGGAAGAAAACCGCTGGAATAAAACCGCGACCGCCAAGCAACTGGGCTTGACCTTCCGCTCGTTGCGGTATCGGCTGAAAAAGCTGGGACTGGAGTGAGTGCGGCAGCCGGACCGGCTGCCGAGAAGCGGGTTGCGTTAGCGGTACTTGTCCATGGCGGCCAGTTGCTGTAGCGCGGCCTGGATTTTGGTTGTCGCGGCTTCGTCCAGTTCGTTGTTTTTATAGACTTTGTCGAGCAAGCCTTCCTCAACCAGCGCATCCTTGATCCAGCGTTTGGCAAAGGCATAGTTGCCGGAAATTTTCGCGACTTCGCCGGTTTTCGGATTTTTGACGCTGTCGGCAGTGGCGGTCGGTGCGGCGGCAGGGGTTGGCGCGGCCGGCTTGGCGGCGGTTTTGCGGGTGGAAGGGCGGGGTGTCGCGGGTTTTGCGGCGGGGGCTGGCGGCGGGGGTGTCGGTTCGGCTTGACTGGCCGTGGGTTCCGGCGCCGGCGTTATTGCCGCTTCCGGTTTGGCGGCGCCCGGCTTAGGCTTTTTATCGCCCATGACCACAAAAACGACGTAAGCGACGAATATCGTGGTCGCGATGAATAACAGTTCGGCCATAACCCTTCCCCTTTGTAAATATTATTTTTTGGTTTAAGAACAATGTGATGACAATTGTAGACGCCGGCCGCGAATATACCAGAGGCGGACGAAGCGGTAAATACGGGCGATTTTCCCGGCGGGTAACTCGGCTTATTTCACCGGCGTTTGACCGGTGTGGCCGTTCAGCAAGATCGCGATCGACACTTTATGGCTATCCAGAAGATTGATGTCGGGCTTGCCGAAGGCGTAGCCCTGGCCGAAATTGACGCCGATTTCCTTGAGCTTGAGCGCGGTGCTGGCCGATTCGACGAATTCCGCGATGGTTTTTTTGCCCAATTTGGCGGCGATTTCGACCATGGATTTCACCAAAATCTGATCGGTTTCGTTTTCCAGAAGGTTTCGGATGAACTGGCCGTCGATTTTGACGTAATCGACCGGAAAGGTTTTCAGGTAATTGAACGAGCAAAAGCCGGCGCCGAAATCGTCGAGCGCGAACTTGCAACCCAGCGCTCGAATTTTGTTGATCATGTGGCGGGTTTTTTCGAAATTGTCGACGGCGGCGGTTTCGGTAATCTCGAAGGTCAGGCGGCCGGCTTCCACCCAGGTCAATTCCAGCTTGTCCCGTATCGTCGGCAGCAGATCGGGATACTGGAAGGCGGTACTGGACAGATTGATCGCCAGCGACACGTAAGACATGTAAGACGGCATCGCCGCCAAAAAATCGATGGCGTGTTCGACGACCCACAGGTCGATCGCGTGGATCAAGCCGGTGCGCTCGGCGACCGGGATAAACTGATCCGGCGTGATCACTTCGTTGTTTTCGCCGCGCATGCGCAGCAACACCTCGTAGTGGGAGATATTGCCGTCGCATAACTGAACGACCGGTTGAAAAACCAGAAACAGGTTGTTTTCGCGCAAGGCCTTGCGGATCAGCGGTACCCAATAGATGTCGCGGCGGCGTTCCTTGACCGAAATATCTTCGCTGTTGTAAAGGCAGACCTTGTCCCGGCCACTGTTTTTGGCATAGTTGCAGGCCTGGCGGGCGTGCAGAATCATCTCGCCGGGATGCACGGCGGCGACCGAATTATCGAGTGCGGCAATGCCGATCGAAACCGATGCGCTGTAACACACTTCGCCGGTAAAAAATCGGAAATTGTCGACCGCGTTCTTGATCGTCTCGGCGAACACTCTGGCTTGTTTTTGGGTTTTGTTTTCCAGGAACAGACAGAATTCGTCGGCGCCGATGCGGGCGAACAAACTGCCCGGCGGCGCCATTTTCCGGACCAGTATGGTCAATTCGACCAACAGACGGTCGCCGACTTCGAAACCCTCCAGCTCGTTGATCAAGCTAAAGCGATCGACGTCGATAAACAGCAGGGCGCCGTCTTTCTGCAGTTTATTGCTGCGGTTCAGGATTAAACGCAGTTGCCGTTCGAAACTGCTCCGGTTAAACAAACCGGTCAATTCGTCGTGGGCGACCAAAAACTTCAATTTGGCGTCGATGATGCTTTTGGCGGCCAGTTCGTTGATCAATTGTTCTTCCTGCTTGAAGCGCAGTAAACGCTCCTGATGGAGGCTAAGCAGAAAGCGGACCGCCAGCAACAATTCCTGGGTGTTGAATGGATTGTTGATTTTGTACACCAGGCAGTTTTCGTACTCCTGAGGGCATGGCGACGCACTACAGTCGGGGTTTTCGTCGTCCAGGATCACGACCGGTATCACCGACGCTTCGTTGGCATTGGCCAAGCTGTGACAGAGATCCGCGGTTTTACAGGCCGGCAATTTGGCGTTCAGCACGATCAGGCCGACGGCTTGCGGCTGGTCGTGGAAGGGTTTGAGAATCTGGTAAATTTGTTCGCCGTTGCTGGCCGAACGGAGGTTTCCGAAGCCTTTGGCCTTGAGGGTGGCGGCGATTTTTTGGGCGGAAACCTCGTCATGCTCGGCAATGATGATAAGTTTTTCCTTGAGCGCGTCACTGGCAATCATCTGTCCATACCGTCCAGGTATTGAAAAAATCTTGAACCATCATAAACCATAGCGTGCGCAGGAATCCAGCAGGGTGAGGATTGAAAAATTATATAAATGGTCTAGGTTTAAACTGAGTGCTTAAAGTCATTTCTATAAAGCTGCGGTTTAGTATAGGTTAAATTTTCATTCCAATAATCCAGATGCAACTTTCTTCGTCGTTGGGTTTAAGCGTTTCGGATTTACTTCGAGGCGACATTCAGTTGGTTTCGCCCCCCAATGTTTATTTTCTGCTTAAAAAAATCATAGACGATCCGCAAAAATCGGCTAGCGATGCGGCCTTCGTTATCGAAGACGACGCGGCTCTGGCGTTGAAGGTTTTGAAGATCGTCAATAGCGCGTTTTACGGGTTTCCGTCGCAAGTCAGTTCGATCGCCAAGGCGATTTCGCTGATCGGCATGCGCGAATTGCAGAACTTGGTGTTGGCGATGGTGGTGGTCGAGAGGTTCTCGGAACTGCCGGGGCAATTGTTGTCGATGCACGACTATTGGGCGCGCAATTTACGTTGCGCGCTGCTGGCGAGAGCGCTCGACAAACTGCTGGGAAAGCGTTACGCCGATACCGCCTTCGTGTGCGGATTGGTCCACAACATCGGCCAACTGGTGTTCTATCGACGAATTCCGGTGCTGGCGCGGGAAGTCGATTTGTTGCTGCAGTCGCAAGCCCAACCGGAAAGCGACGACGAAGTGCGCATCGAGCAAAACGTCATTGGCTTCGATCATTTCCAAGTTGGCGCCGAGCTTTGCCGGCTTTGGAAGCTGCCCGAAGTCATCGTCGAAAGCGTCAGGCTGCATTGCTATCCGGACACACTGGTACCCTGCGCCGACATTGCCGCCATCGTCAGACTGGCGAATCTGCTGTGCCGAATCGAGAATCCCTACGATGCTTTTACTATCGACGCCCTGGGCTTGACGCCCGATCAGCTCAGTGTCGTGTTGGACGACATCAGCATGGAATTCGAAGGCATTTTTAAATTGTTCTATTCCTAAACCCGAAGCGGGCTATCCGAGGTCGCCGCCTTCGGACTTTCCTTCGCCGGAGCCGGCGAGTTTCAGGTTGCAGCGTCGCTATGCCCGGCTTTTCGGTTTCGCTTGGCGGCTGAATCCGGTTATTATCGGGTTTTGGCCGATTTCGAGGGAAATCCATGATGGCTGCGTCAAACAAACTTCGCCGCGCTGGGTTTTGGTGCGCTTGCTTGCTGATGTTGCGGATGATACCCGCGCATGCCGCCGAAACCCGGCCGCCGGCCTGGCCGGAATTTGTCGAAGGCTTTATTGCCGGTTACTTTGAGCAGCAACCCACCTTCGCCGCCGAGGCCGGCCGCCACGAATTCGACGGTCGCTTGCCGGATTGGAGTCCGCAAGGTTTGCGCGATACCGAACGCTGGCTGGAAGCGCAGCGGATGTTGGCGCTGGCCTATCCGGACCAAGCCTTGACGCCGGCGCAACGTTTCGAGCGCGACTATTTGCTAGCGACCGTGGCCAAGGAATTGTTCTGGCGGCAAGTCGCGCGGCGGCCGTTCAAAAGCCCGCAGTTTTATGCCGGCGCCTTGGACCCGAATCTTTACATCAGCCGGCCTTATGCACCGTTGGCCGAGCGGATGCGGGCGTTCATTGCTTACGCCGGCAACGTGCCGCGCGCCGCTGCCCAAATCCGCGCCAATCTGGAATTGCCGCTGCCGCGCACCTACCTCGACATCGGCAAAACCGTATTCGGCGGCCTGGCCAAATTTTACGAAGCCGAGGCCAAGGCCGCGTTTGCCGATGTCGCCGATCCGGAATTGCAACGGGCGTTTGTAGAAAAAGTCGGTCCGGCGGCACAGGCGCTGCGCGAGTTGGTGGATTGGCTGGAGCAACAAAGGCCGACGGCGACCGACGCATTCGCGCTGGGGGCGGAAACCTTCAGCCGGATGCTGGCCGATACCGAAACCGTCGAGCTGCCGTTGCCGAAGCTGGAGCAAATGGGCCGCGCCGATTTGCAGCGCAATCTGAAAGCATTGGCGCAAGCCTGTCGGCGGTTCGCGCCGCAAGCGACGACGGCCGAGTGCGTGGCGCGGGCGGAGGCGCATAAGCCGGCGGCCGGTCCGGTCGCCGCCGCCGGCGAGCAACTCAAGCACTTGAAAGCCTTCGTCGCCGAGCGGCAATTGCTGACCATCCCCAGCGACGACGAAGCCCATGTCGCGCCGTCGCCGCCTTATGCACGCTGGAATCTGGCTTACATCGACATTCCTGGGCCCTACGAGCACAGCTTGCCGTCGGTGTATTACGTCGCGCCGCCCGATTCGGCCTGGAGCGCCGCCGAGCAGGCCGCCTATCTGCCCGGCCAAGCCAATTTGCTGTTCGTGTCGGCGCACGAGGTCTGGCCCGGCCATTTTCTGCAATTCCTGCACGCCCATCGGGCCGGCTCCAAATTCGGTCAACTATTCGGCAGTTACGCGTTTTCGGAAGGTTGGGCGCATTACGCCGAGGAATTGATGTGGGAAGCCGGCCTGAACGACGGCGATCCGGAAACCCACATCGGCCAGTTGGTCAACGCCTTGCTGCGCGACGTGCGCTTTCTGGCCGCGATCGGCTTGCATACCCAAGGCTGGAGCGTCGAGCAGGCCGAACAAATGTTCCGGGAACAGGCCTTTCGCGATCCGGGCAACGCCCGCCAACAGGCCGCGCGCGGCACCTTCGATCCGGCCTATCTGAACTACACGCTGGGGAAATTGCTGATCCGACAACTGCGCGACGACTGGAGCGCCCGGCGCGGCGGCCGCGCCGCCTGGCGGCAATTTCACGATACGTTTTTAAGCTACGGCTCGCCGCCGATTCCGTTGGTTGCGAAGTCGATGTTGGCCAGCGAGGGGCGTTAACTCGCATCGGAAATGCGGTACGTCCGGCGCGGATCGGCGGATGGCAGGCACTCCCATGCCGTAAAGTCGAGGATTAACCGTTGGTCCCGAGCACGGACTAAGGGCGAACTGGTAAACCGTCCATGGTTCGACAGACTCACCTCGAACGGTTTACGAGTTACCACGAACGTTTACGAGCTACCGCGAACGGTATTTGAGGGCCGATTTAATAATTAATGGCTTTGCCCTCGCGACGGCTGTGTTTACAACAAAGTCGCCGGTCCAGCCGCCGGCGCACGGTTTCGGCGCGCTGCCGATCGCGGCTGAAACCGCGCCTACGCCGATGCGTTTTATTCCGCGCGGCGAAAATCCCGTCATGATCGTTAGGCTATGCCGGTAGGCGGTGGCGGACCTCAAATTGTGTATCGGTTTCGCTGCACCGCACGGGATTTTCGGCCGTCGCCCTCAACAGTGCCTGGACCTTTTTTGCGAGATCAACAAGGCGGTGGCTTCGGCCAAGGCTTTGTCCTTCCGGTTCTTGGAAGGATTCATTTTTTGATCTCAAATTTAAATGCGGTTGAAAATTTGAGGCGACAACTATTCTGACGCGGGCGGTCAGTTGAACAGCCTGTCCCACATTCCATCGACCTTTTTAATGACGTCCTCGCGCATCACGATAGGCCTGCCCCACTCGCGTTGAGTTTCGCCGGGCCATTTGTTGGTGGCGTCGAAGCCGACTTTCGAGCCTAGACCGGACACCGGCGAGGCAAAATCCAGGTAATCGATCGGCGTGTTTTCCAGGATCGTCAAATCGCGGGCCGGGTCCATGCGGGTGGTGATGGCCCAAATCACGTCTTGCCAGTTGCGCACATCCACGTCGTCGTCAACCACGATGACGAACTTGGTGTACATGAATTGCCGCAGATAGGACCAGGTGCCGAGCATGACTCGCTTGGCGTGGCCGGCGTATTGCTTTTTCATGCTGATTACCGCCATCCGGTACGAGCAGCCTTCCGGCGGCAAGTAGAAATCGACGATTTCCGGAAACTGCTTTTGCAGAATCGGCACGAACACCTCGTTCAAGGCCACGCCGAGAATCGCCGGCTCGTCAGGCGGTCGGCCGGTGTAGGTGCTGTGGTAGATCGGCACTTGGCGCTGGGTGATGCGTTCGATAGTGAACACCGGGAATTCGTCGACTTCGTTGTAATAACCGGTGTGGTCGCCGTAGGGGCCTTCCGGCGCGGTTTCGCCGGGATAGATAAAACCTTCCAGCACGATTTCGGCGCTGGCCGGCACTTGCAAATCGTTGCTCAGGCATTTGGCGACTTCGGTTTTGGCGCCGCGCAATAGGCCGGCGAACGCGTATTCGGACAGGGGGTCCGGTACCGGCGTCACCGCCGCCAGGATCGTCGCCGGATCGGCGCCCAAGGCCACCGCCACCGGAAACGGCTCGCCGGGCCGCTGTTGCTGCCATTCTTTGAAATCCAACGCGCCGCCGCGATGCGCCAGCCAACGCATGATGACTTTGTTTTTGCCTATCACCTGCTGGCGGTAAATGCCCAGATTCTGGCGTTCCTTGTTCGGCCCCTTGGTAATCACCAGCGGCCAGGTAATCAATGGCGCGGCGTCTTCCGGCCAGCAGGTCTGGATCGGATAATCGGCCAGATCGACCTCGGCGCCGATCCGGATCACTTCCTGGCACGGCGGGTTGCTGACGATTTTAGGCGCCATATTCAGCACTTGTTTGAACACCGGCAGTTTTTCGAAGGCATCCTTCATGCCCTTGGGCGGCTCGGGTTCCTTTAAATACGCCAGGAGTTCGCCGATGCCGCGCAGTTCGGATATATCGGTGGCGCCCATGCCCATCGCCACCCGCTTGGTGGTGCCGAACAAATTGCCGAGCACGGCGATATTGGAGCCCTTGACGTTTTCGAACAGCAAGGCCGGGCCGCCTTGCTTCAGCACCCGGTCGCAGATTACCGTCATCTCCAAGTAAGGATCGACCTCGATTTTGACGCGTTTCAGTTCGCCTTGTTTTTCCAGTTGGGCGATAAAGTCTCTTAAGTCTTTGTATTTCATCGGATGGTGGGTGGTCAGTGGGGCAGGGCACGCGGTGGTCTTAAGACCGAACAAGCGACGGTTCCAGGCTAATCGGCGACCAGTTTGCCCGCTTTGCCGGGGGAATTGCAAGGCGAGCCGGGCGCCCGAGCGGCGAGCGTTTAAATGCGGTCGGCGTCGTTAGCCTTTGGCGCGGATAGCCGGGTACCGAACAGGTAGTCGCACCCCGGCCAGGTCACGCACCAGTTGCCGGGTTTGTTTAAGGTATGGTGGTCGTAATGCCAGCGCAAATGGCGTTGGCCCCAAGCCGGGTCTAAATGGGCCTTGCGGTGGCGGGTGTAATAAATCAGTAGCGAAAAATACAGGCCGCACGGAAAGCCGGGCCAGATCGCCAGCAACGGCGCGTGCAGCGCGGCGATGCCGGCCAATACCGCTAGTTCCTTGGTCTGCGCGTTCCACGCGTTCAAGCGGATTTTCGCGTAACCCGGATCGTACATCGCGTGTTCGGCGCAGGTCGCGTGGTGCCCGTGCCAGTGATAGGCCCAAAAGCTGTTTTGGCGCTTGCCCAGGCCGTGCAGGATAAATTTATGCATCAACCATTCGCCGAGATTGGCGTAACAGAGCGCTAGAACAAACTGGACGGCAAACATCATCGGTAATCCTGTTCGATTGGGGGAGACGCTTTGGAGGTGACAGTGGCGACTTGGACTGGCGTGTCGATGTTCGATTTCTTGTCGGCTGCCCCCTCATCAGGCTCGGTTTTGTGTGGCGGCGCGGCCTGTTGAAGGCTGAGCGTATTGTAACTATTCAGCGCGAAGTAAAAACGCCCTCTCCCGGCGGAACGGGGGATGAATTCCTCAATGTCAGCTATGCCGTTCACTGAGCGGCGTCGAAGCGAAATCGCTGGCTTCGGCTCCGCTCAGCCAACGCCTCATTTCGGCTCAGCCAACGGCTTATTTCGGTTCGGCCAGCGCCTTATTTCGGCTGGGCCAAAGCCTCATTTCAGCTCCGTTCAGCCAGCGGCTTACATTGACTGCAACCGTTTAACTTGGCGCCGTTGGTCATCACTTCCCCCCAAAACGCCTATGACTAGTTACAGTGTATTTATATAAAAAAGCTATCGACTCTATAAAAACAATCGATTTTATTTATATAAAAATCTTCTCCAGAATAGCGACCAAGCCGGACGAACCGGGCGAGATATCGCCGCCGGCCTTATCAAACACCTATCAGGAGAACAGCCATGAACACCAGCAAAACCATTAAGATCGCCGCCGTTATCGCCACCGTATTGATGGCCGCCAACGTACGCGCGCACGGCGACCGAATTGAAGACAATAGCGGGGAAGCTAAAACCGCTATCGCCGAAGTGGTCTACGACAATCCGGCCTATAGCCGGGGCATACACAGCTACCCGAACCCGATCGCGGAGCATCCGATGGGCAAAGCGCGGGCGATCTACGTCGATAAAGCATACGGCCAAGCTATTTATAGCTATCCGGGCAACTGGCGTTGATCGCAACAGCGCCGGGCGGCGCTTAATGGGTAATGCGGTAAAGCTGTCCGGCGCGCTCCAGGATGGCGGTGAGGTCTTCGGCCGCCATCGGTTTGCCGAACAAGTAGCCTTGGGCTTCGTCGCAATCGTTTTGCATCAGGTATTGGGCTTGTTGCTCGGTCTCCACGCCTTCGGCGATGACCTTGAACTTGAGGATGCGGGCGATCGAAATAATCACCAGCACGATGGCGGCCGCGTCGGCGTCGTGCATGATGTTGGCTACGAAGGAGCGGTCGATTTTCAACTTGTCGAAGGCAAAGTGCTTCAGTTGGTTCAAGCTGGAATAGCCGGTGCCGAAGTCGTCTATCGAGATTTGCATGCCGGCTTCGCGCAGTCGAGCCAGAATCTCGCGCTTTTTTTCCGGGTGGCGGATGAACAGACTCTCGGTCAATTCCAACTCGACGTATTGTGGCGGCAGGCCGGTATCGGCGACGATCGCGGTCACCTGATCGGCGAAATCCTCGTGATCCAACTGGCGTGCCGAGACGTTGACTGCAACGCTGAACGGCGGATAGCCGGTTTGCTGCCACAAACGGTTTTGCCGGCAGGCTTCGCGTAACACCCAGGCGCCTATCGTTTCGATCAGACCGATTTCCTCGGCCACCGGGATGAAGGCATCCGGCGGCACCAAGCCTAGTGTCGGATGCTGCCAACGGATCAACGCTTCGGCACCGATGATACGGCCGGAATTCAGATCGATTTGCGGTTGGTAGTGCAGAAAGAATTCGTCGCGTTGCAAAGCCCGGCGCAAATCGCTTTCCAACCGCAGTTTCGACGATACCGCGAATTCCATGCTGTCTTCGTAAAAACAAAAAGTGTTGCCCTGTTCCTTGGCGCGGTACATCGCGGTGTCGGCGTGTTTGATCAACAAACCGCTGTCGATGCCGTCGGCCGGAAACAAGGAGATGCCGATGCTGCAACTGATATAGAACTCTTGCTCCATCAGCAGGAAGGGCTTGGCGATGGTGTTGCAGATTTTGTCGGCGACCGCCGCCGCGACCTGGGCGTTGCCGATTTTTTCCAACAGTAGAATGAATTCGTCGCCGCCGAAGCGGGAGACCATGTCTTCCTTGCGCACGCAGCTCTGGATGCGCTCGGCGGCGGCTTTCAACAATTGGTCGCCGACATCGTGGCCCATCGTGTCGTTGGTGAGCTTGAAGCGGTCCAAATCCAGAAATAACACCGCGTGCAATTGCGGGTGGATGCCGTCGGCCTGGATGACCGCGTTCAGTTTGTCCATGAACTGGGCACGGTTGGCCAGATTGGTCAATGGGTCGTGATAAGCCAGACGGTTCAGCGTGCGTTGGCTGCGGCTGGCATCCAGCAAGTGGGCGATGCGTTTACGCAACACCGTGAAATGGATCGGCTTGGGAATGTAGTCGTTGGCGCCTATCGAGAAGGCCAACTCCACCGAATGTTCGTTTTCCAGCGCGGTGATCATCAAAATCGGCACTTCGGCGCCGTTCGGCAGCGCCCGGATTTTTTGGCAGGCTTCGAAGCCGTCCATCTCCGGCATTAGCGCATCCATCAGGATCAGATCGGCCATTTGCTGTTGACAAATAGCGACGGCTTGCTGACCAGTGCCGGTCAGGTCGACGATGTAGCCGTCCTTTTCCAGAATATCCTGCAACGCAAAGCGCATCGCGCGGTCGTCGTCGGCCACCAGAATGCGCGGACCTTGCGGCGCGGGCGCGGCGTCGGCGATCGTTTCGGTGCCGATTTCGCGTAGCAGCAATTGTTCGATGAATTGATATTCCTCACGCAATTGGCGCAGCAGCGCTTCGCTGTTTTCAAGACTATGCTGCTCTCCGGCATCTTCCAGCTGCTTGGCGACGGCCGCCAGCTTATCGGCGCCGAGGTTGCGGCTGGCGCCTTTCAGGCTATGGGCGAGTTCGCGAACCTGTCGTGCGTCGTTGGTCGTCAAGGCCAAAGCCAATTGTTGGATTTGGACCGGCGAATCTTCCAGATAAAACCGCACCATCCGCTCGAAACCTTGACCGATTTCGTCGCGCAATTGGCGCAAGACCTGGTCGTCCAAGGTGTTGGGCGTCGCGTTGGCGCGGATATTGGGCGTCGCCGCGACAGGGGCGTTCTCCAGCCAGTGCAGCAGCTTTTCGCGCAACGGCGCCAATTTGATCGGCTTGGCCAGGTAATCGTCCATACCGGCGGCCTGGCACAAGTCGCTGTCGCCTTGTCGGGCGTTGGCGGTCATCGCCACGATCGGAATGCGCGCCAGTGGCTCCGGCAACAGCCGGATGCGGCGAGTGGCTTCGAAACCGTCCATGTTCGGCATGTGGCAATCCATCAAGACCAGGTCGAAGGGTTTGCGCGCCAGCCATTCCAAGGCTTCGTTGCCGGACGCGGCGATTTCGTACGCGCAGCCCAGCCGCTCCAGCATGCCGGCCGCCACCATCTGACTGGCGCGGTTATCCTCGACGATCAGGATTACGCGGCCCAACTCGGCCGAGTACGGCGTTTCGGAGATGGCTTCGACCGGTGCGGACTCCCGGTAATCCTGGCCGACGGTCAGAATGAAGTCGTATAACTTGGAGACCTGTACCGGTTTGGTCAGATTGGCGGCCACGTTGGGCAGGCGGGACTGGCCGGCGGTGTTGCCCGGATTGGACAGCAGGATGATTTTCAGGTCGGCCAGCGCCGGATCGTGAGCGATCAAATCCAGCCAACTCAGGTCGCCGGCGTCTTTCAGATCGACGATCGCGAATTGGTACGCCTGGTCCTGTTCGCGCGCCGAGCGCAGCATGTCGACCGCGCGAATGCCGTATTCGCTGTGGCGGTAATGGATTTGCCAATGTTCCAGGGTCTGGGTCAGGAATTGGCGCATCTTGGCGTTTTCGGAAATTACCAGGACGCGCAAATTGGCGAAATAAGCCTGGCGGGCTTCCGACAATGCTTGAGTGCCGCGCGGCGCCTCGAAGGGCACGGTAAACCAGAAGGTGCTGCCGCCGCCGGGCTGACTGACGACGCCGATCTTGCCGCCCATCAGATTGACCAGTTGCCGACAGATCGCCAGGCCCAGGCCGGCGCCTTCGTGGTGGCGAGTGCTGGAGCCGTCGGCCTGTACAAAGGCGTCGAAGATGGTTAACTGGGCGGCGGCGGAAATGCCGATGCCGGTGTCGCTGACCTCGAAGCGCAGCAGATGCAGGTCGGCGCTGGCGCTTTCCACGCTCACCCGAATCGAGATTGCGCCTTGCTCGGTAAATTTCAGCGCGTTCCCGACCAGATTGATCAGCACTTGCCGGACCCTGGAGGCCTCGCCGTTCATCACCAACGGGATTTCGTCGGCGACGGCGTAATGGAGTTGCAGGTTTTTGCGGTGAGCTTGGCCGGCCATCAATTCGACGACTTCGTCCAACGTTTCGTAAAGTACGAAATCCACCGGCTGACGTTTCAACATACCGGCTTCGATCCGGGAAAAGTCGAGGATGTCCTCGATCAATTTCAACAATGCTTCGCCGGCGTTGCGGGCGATCATCGAATATTCGAGTTGCTTGGGCGTCAGGCCCATGTCCTGCAATAGTTCCAACATGCCCAGCACGGCGTTCAGCGGCGTGCGCAATTCGTGGCTGACGTTGGCGGCGAATTCGCCTTTCAATCTCGCCGATTCCAGTGCGGTGTCGCGGGCGCGTTCCAACTGCTTTTCGCGGGTTTCCAATACTTCCATCATCGTATTGAAGGCGCTACCCATATCGGTGATGTCGCGCGGGCCCTGTAATTTGGCTCGGACGTTTTTCGCGCCGGCCGATGCCTTGCCCATTTGCTTGGCCAGCAGTTGGATCGGCAGGGTCAGGCGGCGGGTCATCGCCAGCAGGAACACGAAAAACAGCATGGCCGCGCCGCCCGAGACCAGCAGCGTCGCCCAGAGTATCTGTTTTTTCATCACGTTCAGCGAGTGTTTGCCCTGGGCCAAACGCACGTAACCGATCAACTCCGGTTCGGCCTGGGCCTCGAACGGCGACGCGTCCTGGTCGCCGCCGCGCGCGAACACCGGTGCCACGAAATACCAGGCTTGATCGGTTTCCTGGACCAGACGCAGGTCGTCCGGCCAGCCGGATGCGTCGCCGCCGTCGGGCAGCGTGGTGTCGCCGCGCTCGAACAAGGCTTGCCGGGCGGCGTTGAAAATCGCAACCCCGCGCACGTCCGGGAAGGACAGAAATCGCCGGGCCGGTTCCTCGGCGTTTTCCTTGCTGGCGTAGAGCAAGGCCAGCGCGCTTTGGGCGGCGAAGGCTTCGGTGGATTGGCGGCCCTGGGCGATCCATTGATCGCGAACGATGCGGTAGGACAGGGTCGAAATGCCGAACGAGGACAGTAGCGAGATTGCCAGCAGCCCGACGGTAAAGGTGACCGTCAGTTGTTGTAAAAAACTCGCTCCCCGCAGGCGTGGCCTCGATCGCTGCTTCATTCGGGCTTAGGGGGTTGGGAAAACCATGGCGAATTCGCGGCGGGTTTGACTGGAAAAACGCAGGCCTAAATGTTCGGCGGTCCGTAAGTTGACGGCGACCAGCAAATCCCGCAGCAATTTGACCGACTCGAATTTGCCGCCGGGCCTGGCTTGTTGCAAGGCCAAGCTGGCCAAGCTGCGGCCCATGCCGAAATTGTCCGGATACAACGAAAACAACGCGCCTTTGCGGACATGGTCGAGATTGCTGGAGAACACCACGAAGTTTTTCTCCCAGGCTTCCCGGAGCACTTCGGGCAACAGCGATTGTTCGTCCATCGCCGCGTTTTCGCGCGGTAGCCACAACGCGATCGAGTTGTCTTTGATTTCCAGCAGGATCTGCCGGAACAGGTCCGAGGAATCGCGTAGGTTGCCGGTCGGTTGGGCCGTCAGGATCAAGTCCCTCTCCTTGGCGGCACGTTCGGCGTGTTCGATTTCCCAGGCGGTTTGGCGGGGATCGTAAATCACGGTGACTTTTTTGATGTCCGGCACCAATTTTTTCAAATGGTCGAACATCGCTTCCGGGGCCGGCGTCAGACTGATGCCGGCCAAGCCTTGCGGTACCTCGTCCGGGCGGATCATGGTCGCGCCGATCACGACCGGAAAAGCCGCCGAGAGCGGCTTGGCCACCGCCAGTCCGGCGCGGCCCAGCGTGACGACCACGTCGATCCGGTCGTTTTTCAGGGCGCCGATCAAGCGATCGGCGGCGGTCGAGTCGCGGTCGTTGAGCAGATAGTGGCCGACCGGTTTGCCCAGTTCCTCCTCCATACCGCGGGCGATTTCCAAAAACACCGAGCGGTAAGGTTCGCGGACATCCGGATAAACGATTGCTACCGTCGGCGTATCGGCTCGCGCGATACCGGCCATCGCCGACAAAAAGACTGCCAACAGCAGCGTGAAAATCAAACGACCGAACAAAATAACTCCTGAATAATGCGTGAATGAGCCAGTCGCGGCGACAATTCGTCGGCTAAAAGTTAACGCTGATTTCCCCGTAAAAACTGCGGGTCGCCAGCGGTAAATCGTTGGGGATGGCGGTCGGGCTGCCAACCAAGCTGGGTTCGCGGGCGCTGACGTCAAATAGGTTGCGAACCGAGAACGCCACTTCGACATGTTTGGCCAGATTTTGCCGGCGTAGGGTCAAGTCGACCCAAGTATAGTCGGCTACCGGCTCGCGTGTGTCGCCGTAGCTGCGTTCGCGGCCGACAATCCACTTGGCTTGCGGGCTGAGCGACCAGTCAGGCAGGAATTCCCAATTGGCGCGCAAATAAATCTGGTGATGCGGCGCATAGCCGGCATCGTGATTCAGCGCTTCGTCGCGGCTGCGTTGGTAGGCGTAATTGCCGATCAGTTTCAGATTGTCGGCGGCCTGCCATTCCGCTTCGAACTCGGTGCCGTAACCTTGTTGGGTGCCGGTGTTCCGCGCGGTGGACGTCGTCGAGCCGCTGTCCGGCACGAAGCGGATAATATCCTTCCACCAATAGTTGAAGAAGTTCAAGCCCAGGCGCAGGCTGTCGGTCGGTCGGTAGTCGAAACCCAGCTCGAGGTTTTCCATCGTTTCCGGCTTCAAGCGCGGATTGCCGAGCTGCGCCGGGTTGTTGATGATGTACATCTCCTGAAACGACGGCGCGCGGAACGCCGAGCCGTACATCAACTTGGCGGTCAGGTTGTAGTCGGCCTCCCAGATCAACGCGGCGCGCGGATTGAAGGTGTTGCCGAAATCCGAATAGCGGTCGTAGCGGGCGCCGGCGGTCAGCGTCCAGTCGTTGGCGAAATTCCACTGATCCTGCAAAAACAAATAGGCGACCTTGCGGTCGACTTCCGGGATAAAGGTCGACGCGGTGCCCGAAACATCGGTGAGCGGAATGCCCGGTAGCGACGGAATCGGCCGGCCGGTGGTCGGGTCGATACCGAAATTCTGACTGACTTTGGCCCGGAACAGACTGTCGTAATTGAAGCCGATACCGCTGCGCAATAAATGTTGCTGAAAACCGGTGTAAGCAATCGATTGGTTGATGCGAACATGGCGTTCCCAGACTTCCGGGTTGCCGATATAGCCGTTCGGGAAGGTGACCGGCGCGCCGAGGCCGATCTGGCCGTTGCCGCCGATCGGCAACGTGGTGCCGGGCGGAAACAGTGTCAAATTGCGTTCGATTTCCTGGGTGGTTTCGAAATAACTGGCTTGGGTGGTCAGATCCCAGTTATCGATATCGTCGTTATGGTAGGTGACGTCGGCATTCCAGCGGTCGCTGGCGTAGCGGTTGATCGGGTCCAGCGCCTGAGCGACGCCCGAGCCGTTACCGAAATCGCCGCGATGTTGCAGGCCGCCGCGAAACCGCCAATGACCGCGCGATAAATCGATGCGGGCGTCGAGATTGTCGCGCGACATATTGAGCGGTCCCGGTGCCAACGAGGCTTTCGGCCCCAGGCCCAGACTATCGAAATAGCTTTGCAGGTCGGCATCGACGACCGAATCCTGGCCGGCGGTCTTGTGGTATTCCAGCGCCAACGCCACGTCGAAGCCGGCCCATTCGCCGCCGTGCAGCGCCCAGCCGTCGTACGTGTCGAAGCTGCCGACCCGGCCGCCCACCTCTGTGCCCTCGATGTCTTGCCGAGTTTTGGTGATCACGTTGATGACGCCGGCGAAGGCGTCGGCGCCGTACACCGCCGAGCCGGGACCGCGCACCACTTCGATCCGGGCGACGTCGCGCAGCGGCATGCCGCCCCAGGCCTCGCCTCGGCTGCCGGTATAGGAATTGGTGATCGGGATGCCGTTGACCATCATCAGCACTTGCTGATTGAACTGCGAAAAAATGCCGCGAAAGGTGTAAATCGGGTTATAGCCTATGGTGTTGCGCTCCACATGCAAGCCGGGAACCGTTTCCAACGCCTCGTCGATATCGGTCGCGCCAATCGACTTGATGTCTTCCGCGGTGATGACCGTCGCGATTGACGGCGCTTTGGAAATCGGCTGTTTGTAGCCGCTGGCGATGCTGACCATTTCTTCGCCGCCGTAGATTTGCGATAGGGCTTTTTCTTCTTCCTCGGTCGAAACCGGTTGCGCCGAGGGGCTTGCGCTGACGCAAACCGCGGCGAGGAAGAACAGGCGGCGATGCATGGTGGGCTCCTGAATGGATGTCTTGTCTTGATGGCGAAGCTCGGGTCACCGATGGGCCGGGCCGGTTGCGGAGCATACCAAGCTCGGACCATCGATTGCCAGAGATAATTGAAGCGCAGTTTAGTCGGGCTTTGCGGGATGCCAAGTGCGGCGAGGCGATCCGTCGTAAACAATGCCGTCGCACGGCGTAGGGTAGAGCGTGCCGGCCGGGCGTTCGCTGGCTTCGATATAACCCGGCGGCATTCCGGCCAGAAATACCGGAAAGATGAACAAATACAGCTCGCGCGCGCTCATGCCCAGGTCGCTGCCCAAGGCGGCGACCAGCGCGGCGTAATTCATTTTCATCCGCCAGCGGCCGTTCAACAACATTTGCTCGACCGCCAAGGCCAACTTTAGATAAGGGCCTTGGTCCAGGGCCAATGCCTTCGCCAAATCCAACAACGGACCGATGCGTTCGTCGCCGTTGACTAGCGGCCTGCCGTAACCGCCGATGCCGCGGTGGGTGGCCAGTTCCTCGCGAATACAGGTTTCCAGATCGCCGCCCTGTTCGAGTTGGCGTAACGCGCGGCTGAAAAAGTCGATCGATCGTACGAAAATGCCGCCGCCGTATATTTCCGCTTCCGATACCGCCAGGGCCGCCGCCAGACCCAGCGTCCCGGTGCTGCGGGTACTGCCGGCCAAGGCCGCGACCCGATTGTTCCATAGCCGGACATCGGGATAACTGGTGTAAATCCAGATCGCGTGCAGCAATTTCAGTTGGGCTGGGTCGAAGTGGCGGCCGGTGATGCCGAACACGTACAACTCCAGCCAGTCCATGTCTTTTAATTCACTCAGCAAATCGCGGCCGCGAAACACCACGTGGCTGCCGGGGTAAAACTTGCCCATCCGGCTTTTCAAGACGCCTACATGGCGGTCGAGTAATTTTGCGCCCCTCATGCCGCTTGCTCCACCGGTGGCGTTTCCAATTCGACGACGCCGAACGGAAATTTCTTGTAACCCAGCGGCCGTTGTTCCAAGGCATGCGCCGCCGCGCCCGGCAGACGCAACAGCAGATACAGCATTTCGCTTTGTTCCGGGTCGAAACCCAAATCCGCTAGCGCCGCCGCCGCGACACCGGACAGTGCCAAAGGCCGGCCGGCCAGTGCTTGCAGCGCCGCCAGATTTTCGATCAGCCAAGGCAGGCGCGGCCCAACGCCGTATTTCGCCAGGCAGTCCAGGGTTTGCCGTACCGGTAGCGAGGTGCCGGCGCCATGATCGTCGAACCCGGACGGATGCTCGACCGCCGGCCAGACACTGCCCGGATCGGCGGTCAGCGACTCGGTCAGCCAACGCCGCCAGGCGTTCAAATCGGTGCCGCAGCGCAGCCAGCCGTTC
>NZ_MKMC01000002.1:0-181822 GCF_001856095.1 Methylomonas sp. LWB | reverse complement strand
TGGAACAAAGGACTTCGACTTGGATCCCGTACTGGTTGCAAAGCTTCGACCAATTTTTCAAATGGCAGGTCCTGGTGGTTTTGCGCATCCAATACCGTCGCCCTGATTTGTTCCAACAGCTCGGCAAAGGTCGGATTGGCCGACAAGTCGCTACGCAACACCAGAGTGTTGACGAAGAAACCGATCAGGTCTTCGATTTCCCGACGATTGCGGTTAGCAACCGGGATGCCGACACAAAGATCGGTCTGACCACTGTATCGGCTCAACAACAGTTTAAACACAGCCAGCAGCAGCATGAATAAAGTAACGTTATATTGCTTGCTTAAAGCCCTAGCTTGTCTAGCCAACTCTAATGGAATCTCGAAACTGATATTGCTCCCTCGATAAGTCATCACCGCTGGCCTGGGTCGGTCGGTCGGCAATTCCAATACGCCGGTTGCATCAGCCAACCGCTGGCGCCAGTAGCTGAGTTGCCGATCCAGTTCCCCTCCACTCAGCCAGCGGCGTTGCCAACAGGCGAAGTCGGCGTATTGAATCGGTAACTCAGCTAGAGGTGACGGCCGGCCTTGTGAAAAAGCCCGATACAACGCAGCAAACTCGTTAATTAAAACCGCCGACGACCAACCGTCCGAAACGATGTGATGCATCGTCAGCATAAGGATGGCTTCTTGCTCGCTACCGCTGTCGACTAAGATCAATAAGCTAGCCCTAATCAACGGCCCCCGCTGCAAATCAAAGGGTTTGGCTGCTTCTTCGCGACACATCGCCTGCCAAACTGAAGCCTGATCAATTTGTTCGGCGCTCAAATCGATACGATCAACATCAAGCTTAAGATCCGGTAATATCTTCTGTACCGGCTCGCCGCCTTCGCCCATCACGAATATAGTCCGCAAAACCTCGTGACGCCGAACAATTTCCTGAAAGCTTTGTGTCAAAGCGGCGATGTCCACGCGGCCCTTCAGGTGTAAGGCCACCGGGATGTTATAAAATGGACTATTCGGTTCGAACTGATCCAAAAACCATAAGCGTTGCTGGGCAAATGATAAGGGGATGGGCGTTTTGCGCTCGCCCGGTGCAGCGAAAGATACGGCCGACTTGTTAACGGCACTAAGCACATCAATCAGTCCGACCTTTTGCGCCTTGATTTGTTGAGCAAGCTCATTGGTCAAGGCGCCCGGCGGCGCCTTACACTTTAAATTTCCATCTTCGACGAATAGTTTGATATTTAAGTCACGTAGCGAAGCAAGTAATTGATACACCATCAAAATTCGATCTCCTCGAAATCGGTTTCGTTAAAAGAGCCAGCTTCTACGGCTTCCGGTCGGGTAGCCCAGAGCAACACGTCGATTTTTTCCGCCAACGTAGCGACGTTGCCGGCCTCGAACACGCTACGCAAGGGCATGTCGATCGCAAAACACTTAGCCACCCGCGACGCCAACTGGGTAGCCAGCAGTGAATGCCCACCCAATTCGAAAAAATCATCTTCGATGCCGACTCTTTCCACACCTAACACTTCCTGCCAGATTTCAGTCAGACGGGTTTCAATCTCATTGCGAGGGGCGATGTACTGTTCAGAACGGTGATCTTCGAAATCGGGATCTGGTAGCTTCTTTCTATCCAACTTACCGTTGGGACTAAGCGGCATTTGCCCGAGGACTACGAAAGCGCTCGGTAGCATATAGTCCGGCAAGACTTGTTTGAGTTTAGTTTTCACGTTATCTAGTTGTAACGTACCAGGTTGTTCTTCAACCAAATATGCCACTAAACGCTTACCTCCGGCTTGGTCTTCTTTCGCCAATACTACGGCTTCTTTGATTTCAGGATGTGCCACCAGTTGCGATTCAATCTCGCCTAGTTCTATCCTGAAGCCTCTGATTTTGACTTGATGGTCGATACGACCAAGATATTCAATGTTGCCGTCCGGTCGATAGCGCGCCAGATCTCCGGTCTTGTACATTCGACTACCGTCCGGACCATACGGATTTGGGATAAACTTTTCGGCAGTTAGCCCCGGCTGTTTAAGATAGCCCCGGGTAATGCCATTACCCGCAAGAAATAACTCACCCGCAACCCCGATAGGCAAAGGCTGCTGAGCGTTATTTAGAATAAAAGCCTTGGTATTATTAAAAGGCCTTCCAATAGCCAATAACTCCTCGCCATTAGCCTTCTTATCTTCGAAATAAATACTATCGATAGTCACTTCGGTCAGACCATAACTATTGACTAGCCGGGCATGATCACCGAGAAAACCAAGAAAATAATTATATTCTTCAGAACCCCAGCTATCAGATCCACATATTAATAAGTCCATAAAACTAATATTCAACCGCTCATGTTCCATATAACTGATTAAGTTTCTTAATACTGCCGGAACGAATTCAGCTACTTTAATATGTTCATTGCGCAACAATCTGTATAGTTTTGGGGCATCCAATAATATATCGCGTGGGCAAATAACCAGTCTATCTCCGGATAGTAAAGCGCGTACAAAATCTCCGGCACAAACATCGAACGATAAACTGGCCATTTGTAAATGACTTCGTGTCTTATCCCCTAATCGATAAGCATCACGCCAGGAGTAATAGGCATTAACTAAGTTCTCGTTTTGAACCATAACAGCCTTTGGCCTATCTGTGGTACCTGATGTATAAAGGACGTATACCAGTCCTTTTGCAAATATGGTTACGTTCAGATTTTCTTCCGATAGTTTGTCAATTTTATCTTGCAATAAGTCTAAATTGACACGATGGAATTCCCCGGGTTTTAGAAATTCTAGTAGATTCGACCGGGTTAATATTACTGCCACCTCGCTATCCTTTAACATGAACTCCAACCGTTTTGATGGATAATTCAAATCAAGAGGAAGATATGCCCCCCCTGCCTTAAGAATTGCTAGAACAGCAATAAACATATCCAGTGAGCGTTGAACCCCAATTGCCACTACAACATCCGGGCCAACACCCAGCTCGACCAGATAGCGCGACAACTGATTGGCTCTAGCATTCAACTCGGTATAACTCAGACTGAGTCCGTCTATTGTTAACGCGATGGCGTCAGGCATCTTCTCAACCTGAACTTCGAACAACTGGTGAATACAGAGTTCTTTGGGATATTCAACTTCGGTCGCGTTACAGTCTTTCAGAATTTGTCGTTGTTTAGCTTCGCTCAACATCGGCAAAGTGCCCAATTTGGCTTGCGGTCGATCAACGCAGACCTTGAGCAGTTGTCGCAGGTGTTCGAGCATTTCGGTCACAATACTGTCCGAAAAACGACCGCTGTCGTAACTAATCTCCAGACGCAGACATTCACCGGGGGACACAGTTAGGTTCAACGGGTAGTTGGTCAGGTCAAAGCTCGATACTTCGTCGATAACCAACTCCCCCTCAATATTCATCAAGGTTTGATCGATGGGGTAGTTTTCAAAGACCAGCAGGCTATCAAACAAGGATTGGCCACGCCCAAGCTCGGACCAGATTTGGATTTGTGCCAACGGGGCGTATTCATAGCGGCGTAACGTCTGGTTATGTTCGAACATCGCTTGCAACCAGTCGCATAGACTTGTTTGCGGAGCGATACGTACCCGCACTGGCAATGTGTTAATGAACAATCCGACTTGTTGTTCTATGCCAATGAGTTCCGCTGGTCTCCCGGCAACGGTAATGCCGAACACTACGTCGCTAGTACCACTGTAGTGACTCAGCAACAGAGCCCAGGCGGCTTGCATTAAGGTATTGAGGCTCAATTTCTGATGTCTGACGCAACGTTGCAGACATTGGGTTTCGTCGGCGGTCAGTACTAGTTGATGTTTACGGTTTTCCCCTAGCAAACTTTTACTGCCTCGCCCCATGTCTACACCGAGAACCGTTACAGATTCGAAGCCTGCCAGCTGGTCCCGCCAGTAGTGCTCTGCCGCAGCCATGTCCTGGTTTTGCAGCCAAGCAATGTAATTACGATAGGCTTGGGTAGGGACAAGTTTTAATTCTTCACCTCGCCGTAACTCATGGTAAATAGTGAAGACTTCTCGGATCAACATCGGCATACTCCAACCATCAATCAGGATGTGGTGATAACTCCATAGCAAATAATGTTGCTTCTCACCGATTCGAGCCAAATTCAGCCGCATCAGCGGAGCTTCATGAAAATCATAGCCTTGCTGGCGATCGTCAACTTGCATAGTTTGCCAGCGTTGTTGTTGTTCTGATTCGGACATCTCTCGCCAATCATGTACGACAATTGATAACTTCGCTTGGTGTTCAACGATTTGCAGTGGTTGCGCCAATCCTTGCACCCAAAATCGGGTACGCAGGATTGCGTGGTGCTGTAAGAGTTGTTGCCAAGCGAGCTTGAACGCGCTTATTTCGAGTGGACCGGTCAATCTGCAAGACAGCTGGATGCGATAAACGTTGGTATCAGGTTGATAAAGACTATGGAACATCAAGCCGTGTTGTAGTGGTGATAGAGGATAAACATCCTCAATCATCCTCGGTGTTAGATCTAGAGCGTCTAATTGAGTTTGCGTTAGGGCCGCTAATGGGAAGTCTGAGGGGGTATAACCACCACTTTCGGCTTGCCGGCAATGATCTATCAGAGCTTCAAGATGAAATTGGTAGTGACCAGCCAGGGTTTTTAAAGTAGCACGTCGGTAGCGGGCGCGACTGTAACGCCAACTCAGTTGCAGTTGGCCAGCTTGGATACTGGCCACAACATCGAGTTCGTGAGCGCGTTCGCTGGCTAGATCGTAGCTGACACCGACTGGGTCCGAACCAAGCGCAAACAAGCCGTCATCTTCCAACGCAGTGTCGAGCTGTCCCAAATAGTTGAAGATAATCTGGGGTTGTGGCTGGCTGGCTAAGTTTTGTCTAATTTCGGCGTCGTCCGATAGGTAACGCAACAGACTGTAACCGATGCCGTTCCCCGGAATGCTGCGCAGTTGTTCCTTGATGCTTTTCAGATGCTGCGCTAAGCCGTCGCTAGAGTTAACGCTCAACAAGACCGGGTAGACGGTGGTAAACCAGCCCACGGTACGCGACACATCAAGATCGTCCCTCAAGTGTTCTCGACCATGACTTTCACACTCGATAAGCCAATAGCTAATCAAGGAATCAGCCCCAATCACTTTGCCCATAGTATCCATTTGCGACTGACTGTTGCTCCAGTCGCACAAGGCCAGTACCAGAGCAGTCAACAACAGATCATCGACCTGGGTACGATAGGCCTTTGGCACTTCTTGCAGTAAAACTCGGGTCTGTTCGATACTTAGCTTAATTGTGACGGCATCTTCCGACCCGATCAAATTGATACCAGCAGGGTAATCGACCGGCAAAGTTTGCGCTTGCCGACGGCACGGGTCTAGCCAGTAGTCGAGATTGAGCTCGAAGTCGCCAGTGTGCGTCACTTGCTTCAGTCGTTCGGCCCAATATTGAAAAGACGTCGTTTTGGCCGGCAGGCGTATGTTTTGGCCGGCCAATCCTTGACGACAGGCGCTTTCCAAGTCTTCCAACAAAATGCGCCAGGATACGCCGTCGACCACCAAGTGGTGAATGACGATCACCACGCGCCGCTCGCCATTGCCTAGCTCGAACCAAACCGCGCGCAGCAACGGCCCTTGGCTTAAATTCAGCGATGCTTGGCAAGCGCCCGCTTTCGCCCGTAACAGATCACCGCGTTGTTCGTCCAAGACGGTGGACAAATCGACGCATTCGAAGATTTTGTGAGCCTCTTCGCCCAAATTGGTTTGCCGCCACCGGCCAGCTTCTTCCATGAATCGCATCCGCAGGGCGTCGTGCTGGACCAACAATGTGCGTAGCGCGGCCTCGAACACCGCCGGCGTTAGCTCGGGCTTGACGCTCAGTATCAAGGCCTGATTCCAGTGATGAGGATCGACGAAACCTTGTCCGAAAAACCAGTGCTGGATCGGCGTCAGGGCCACGTTACCCGTCACCATGCCTTGCTCGGCGACCGCTGTACTGGCGGTTTCGGCGACCGTTGCCAGTTCCGCGATCGTCGGCCGTTCGAATAGCTGTTTGGGCGTCACGACGATGCCGGCCTGCCGGGCGCGGCTGACCATCTGGATGCTGAGAATGGAATCTCCGCCCAAGGCGAAGAAATTATCGTGGCGGCCAACACGCTCGACGCCCAACAAACCTTGCCAGATTTGCGCAAAGGCGACTTCGACGGAACTCTGCGGCGCTTCGTATTGGCCCGCCCCTTGCCCGTTCCAGTCCGGCGCCGGCAGCTGTTTGCGGTCGAGCTTGCCGTTGGCGGACAGCGGCATCTCGTCCAACACCACGAAGGCACTGGGCATCATGTAGTCCGGCAAAACTTGCTTCAGTTCGTGTTTTAGGACCCCGACTTGCAAACAGTCTGCTTTCGCTTCGACGATGTAAGCCACCAAGCGTTTATCGCCGGGATGATCTTCCCTAGCCAGCACCACGGCCTCTTTGACTCCGGGCAGGGTCAGCAACCGGGCTTCGATTTCGCCGAGCTCTATTCTGAAACCTCGAATCTTGACTTGATGGTCGATGCGGCCCAGGAACTCGATCATGCCGTCGGCCCGGTAACGAGCCAAATCGCCGGTTTTGTACAAACGTCCGCCGCCGGCTTGGAAGAAATCAGGGACGAAGCGTTCGGCCGTCAGCTCGGGACGGTTCAGATAGCCTTGTGCTACTCCCAGGCCGCCAACGAAAAGTTCGCCGGAGACGCCGGCCGGCACCGGCTGCAGGCAGCGATCGAGAATGTATATCCGCACATTGTCGATAGGCCTGCCTATCGGCAACATCGCCGACGGCTCGCCATCCAACCGGTAAACGCTGCTCCAGACGCTGTTTTCGGTCGGCCCGTACTCGTTGTAAAACGAGGCATCCGGAAATAATCGGCGATGCTTGGCGGCAACTTCGCCTGAGCAAGCTTCGCCAGCGACGATTACAGCTTTCAGGCTCGGCAGCCTAGCCGGTTCGACGGCATCGGCGATGGCCGCATAAAACGACGGCAAAGCCAACAGGTGGCTTATGCCGTGGCATTCGATCAATCCTGCCAGCGCACGGGGATCGGTTAATGCTTCTTTTTGTGGCAAGCAAAGGCTCGCGCCTTGGGTCAAGGTCCAGAAGATCCCGGCCACTGAGCTGTCGAAGGCAAACGACGATAGCAGTAAAAAGCCGCTGAACGGCTCTTGGTAATAGCGGGTTCTGACCAGCGTCGAGTGCAACAAATTGCCGTGACTGACGGCAACGCCCTTGGGTGAACCCGTGGAACCCGAGGTATAAATGACATAAGCGATGTCGTGAGGGCCAGGTTCGTGTCGCTCGGGCTTCTCGCCGCCAACGGCAAGCTTCGCCATATCGTTCGGCGCTTGATCCACCAACAACAGCGCCAAACCATCGCGAGCGAATTTTCCGGCCAGTTCGCCGTGCGTCACCAAAAGATCGACGCTTGCATCGGCCAACATGAACGCCAACCTGTCGTCGGGGTAATCCGGATCGAGCGGCACATAGGCAGCGCCGCTTTTCAGCACGCCGAGTAAAACCACGATCAATTCGACGGATCGCTGCAAACTGACACCGACTCGGTTGCCCCGGCCCAGACCTTGCCGGTTTAAGGTTAATGCCCAAGCTTCCGCCTGATCGTCGAGCTGTCGGTAACTCAGGGTTCGATCGGCAAACACTAATGCCGGACGATTTGAATAACGGGCTGCCTGTTCGGCAAACCATTGGTGGATTAGCGGTTGTTGCGGATAAACCTCATCCTTGCCGCTCCAATCCCCAGTCCATTGCCGGTATTCGTCGGCGCTCAACAATGGCAAACGAGACACGACGGAATCTGGATGCCGGCATGCGCCGGCCAGCAAAGTTTGCAAATGCCCGGCCATCCGCTCTATCGTTTCGGCGGCGAATAAGTCTTTGGCATACTCGAAACTGCATGCTAAACGCCCCTCCCCTTCGTCGACGAACAAGGTCAAATCGAACTGGGCGGCGCCGTTGTTTAACGTCAAAGGCGAAACATTCAAATTCCCCATCCGAAAATCCGCCGCCGGCACGTTCTGCACCGCCAACATCACTTGAAACAAGGGCGCATGGCTGGGGTTGCGGGGCGGATTCAGGGCATCCAATAATTGTCCAAAAGCTAATTCTTGGTGATTTTGGTCCTGTAAGGCTTGCTCGCGAAGCTGAGCCAAGCAGTCGGCGAAAGAGATTTCGTCGTCGACCCGGCAACGCAAGACCAAGGTATTGACGAAAAAACCGATCAAACTGGCAACCTGGCTACGATTGCGGCCGGCCGCCGGATAGCCGATGCAAAAATCCCGGCTGCCGGAATAGCGGTGCAACAGCGCCGAAAACGCCGCCGCCATGACCATGAACAATGTGGCCTTGTGTTGCCCGGCCAATTGCTTGACTTGCCGGCTCAAATCCTCGCTTAATTCGAAGCGATAAACTTCGCCGCTGTAACTAGGCTGCGGCGGCCGCGGACGGTCCAAGGGCAATTCCAGCAGCGGCGGCGCGCCGGCCAACTTGGCCGTCCAATATTCCAATTGGCTTTGCCGTTGCGCGTCGCGGCCGCGTTGCCAAACGCAATAATCGGCGTATTGAATCGCCAGTTCCGGTAAAGGCGACGGCCGGCCTTCGGCGGAGGCTTGGTAAAGGGTCGCGACTTCTTGCATCAACACCGCGACCGACCAACGATCGGACACCATATGGTGTAAGACCAGCAACAGAATATGCCGCTCACCGCCCAAGTCAACCCATGCTCCCCGAAGCGGCGGCTGCAGGTCTAGCCGGAACGGGCGGCGAATGAAGTCTTGCGCCCGCGTCTCGAAAGCCGGCATTTTTTCGTTTTCCGCCAACGCCGACAAATCCCAATCTTCCAGCGGCAATTGCGCTTCGGTTTCGACTTGCTGGCACGGCCCCCCTTCCAACGCCAAAAAACGACTGCGCAAAATTTCGTGGCGCCGGACCACTTCGCTCAAGGCTTGCGCCAACAGCTCGCCGCGTAAAGCGCCATCAAGCCGCACGGCTCCGGCAACGTTATAAATCGGATTGTCCGGCTCCAATTGCGACATAATCCATAGCCGCTCTTGCGAATAGGATAAAGGCGCCGTTTCACCAGCTGCGCGCTTCGCTATCGAGTCAGCCGTGGTATTCTGCCCGAGGCGGGCAATCAAACGCGATCGATCAGTTGTTACGGAAACAGGGTTAGCGGTTGAGATAGTCATGTCTTGTCGAATCCTTAAGTTGATAAAAGAGAGCCGACTTAATCCTGGCCTAGAAAAATTTCGTCGCGTCCATATAGACGCCGGGCATCGCTAAAGCCACGCTCATGACAAACCGCTAACATTTTGTTGATTTCGCGAATGTAGGCATCGTCGTCTTCCGGCTCCAGCGCCATGAAATATTGCAGCCACGGCTCACGACCAATGGCGTAGATGTAGACGCGACTGGCGCCGACGGCATCCAGTAATTGCAATGCACCTTCGGCATTACTACCGTTGGAGCGTCTGGCCTGGCAATGCTTGTGATCCGGCAGCTTGGGTAATAAAGCGCCGTAAACCCAGGAGAGCGGTGCGCCAATGCATTCCATGCCTAAAAACACCGTGTCGATAGATCCATATTCAGCACATAGATTCTGGTACATGTGCTTATCCAGGCAGTTCGAATCGGCAGCGAATAATAATTTCCGATTCCCGACACGAACTAAATACGCGCTTTTCGCAAAAGGCAAATCATTGTGTTCGCCCAGGAAAGGTACCGCGACGATCTCACCACCGGTAAACGAGATACTGTCTAACGGATCAACTTCAACGACCTGCTGAAAACCCAATTCTCTGGCCAACAGTTTCATCGAGATATCGGCATAAAAAATGCCCGAACTTTTAGGTACAACTAGGCAACCAATTTTGTGCCGTAACCGTAATAGGGTTTCGAAGACATAATGGTCATGATGAACATGAGTAATTAGCACGTAATCGATATGCGCCGGCAAATCTTGAAAACTATAACGATCTATTCCACCCTGACTGGGTTTTACAGCAATGAAGGGATCAATCAGCACGGCAATACCAGCGGCTTCGATTAATACGCCGGCGTGACCAAGGTATCGGACGCGCGCACCTGGACCCTGCCAGGGTTCGGCAGTGCGAGCCGATTGCGCGGTTAATAAACGGATCAGTTTATCTTCGTCGCCAGCATCCAAGCCCAGAACCTCCCGGATATAGCCCAGGGATTGAGGCTGACTATCCAGTTTGAATAATTCGTCGACGGCCGACTCGGCAAACGGAATCTGCCAAGATACGCTATCGTCATCGGGCAGGCGTGGCGTACTCATATAATACGCACGGACTCTGTCGTGGGTTTGGGTAAAAAGCCGTAACGACTGCAAATGTTTTTTGTAATGCCGGCTTTTATAAAAAAGGCTCTCGATACAGCGAACAATCGGGCGGTTGTTATAGTCATAGAGCAGTTCGACGAAACCGCGTAACGACTGGGGTAGCTGAGGGTAATACACTTCCAGACTTTGCCCGATAGCCTCTCGATCCAGCAGATTCTGAAAAGCGATGAGGTCTTCGGCCATTTGTAGACTTTCCGCATGCTCACCGCCCATACGTTCCAACATTTGCGCAATGTCGGCCACTCTGTCGAGCGGTACGTTCACAAAAGGACCACCCAGCAGTTTTGGATTAGCGCTGGATTTAAGATGAATTTCCGGATTTTGCAGGTACGAGGTCAGGTTCTTCTTCTGATAATTCAGCATATGCAGGCTGTAGGGGACCGGCGAAAAAGTGTGCGGCCAGGCAACCCAGTGATCAACCAGCGCTTCTACTGCGGTGGAATCTGCAAGTCGGTATAGCGTTTTGTCGTTCATGGTTTCCGTTTCTTGTTCATTAATTCGTTATCAAGCCATTGGAAATGAACCAATTCGCTCCAAAATCCAGGCTATGCTTCATCATTCTTCACTCTGACACTCAGCCATGCGATCAACGAATTTGGCTAGCGTCGTTGCCTCGAACAACACGTTGACGGGTAGATCGATTG
The DNA here is from genome assembly GCF_001856095.1 of Methylomonas sp. LWB. Taxonomy (NCBI): domain Bacteria; kingdom Pseudomonadati; phylum Pseudomonadota; class Gammaproteobacteria; order Methylococcales; family Methylococcaceae; genus Methylomonas; species Methylomonas sp. LWB. The sequence continues at coordinate 170,801 of NZ_MKMC01000002.1, read as the reverse complement.
CGAACATTTCCTGTATTTTTGCCATCACTTGCACGCCCGCCAATGAGTGTCCTCCCAGCTCGAAAAAGTCATCGTGAATGCTCAAACGATCAATACCCAGGACTTCACGCCAGATAGACGCTACCGCTTCCTCTGCCTCGTCGCGCGGCGCCACAAAGGTGTCTTGATCGTCGGTCCGAATTTCCGGCATTGGCAGCGCTTTGCGATCCAGCTTGCCATTGGCATTCAACGGCATGGACTCAAGCCATACCCAAGCCGATGGCTGCATGTAGTCGGGCAGTCCATCCTTAAGCAGAGACTTCAACCCATCCTGAACCGAAGCATCACCGCTCCAATAGGCGACCAGACGCTTCATACCCGGTGCGTCTTCTCGAACGATGACGGCGGCGGCATTCACGCCTGGATGACGCAATAAGCAGGCTTCGATTTCACCGAGTTCAATGCGATAGCCTCTGATTTTGACTTGCTGATCGAAACGCCCTAAAAATTCAATATTTCCGTCCGCGCGATACCTCACCCGATCGCCAGTTCGGTATAAGCGCCCGCCATCGTGCGCGAACGGATCCGGTACAAAGCGTTCTGCGGTCAAACCGGGTTGGCCGATATACCCACGACTAATACCCTCGCCGCCAACCAGTAATTCACCCGCGACACCGACAGCGACGGCTTGCATAGCGGCATCGACGATGTGGATGCGCATATTGGCAATGGGGGTGCCTATCGGTAGTGTCGCATCGCAATCGGTCGGTTGAACGCGATAAACACTGCACCATACTGTGGCTTCGGTCGGACCGTATTCGTTGAATAACTCGACGTTCGGTAAACGCGTGTGATGGAGTTCAGCCAAGACGCCTGGGCAAGCTTCGCCTGCGACAATGGCGGCATGCAGGCTTTGCAAAGCAACGCTGGGAACGTGCTCCAGTAACACTTGATATAACGAAGGCAAGGTTAAAAGGTGAGTGACCTGGTTTTGCTCAATCAAGGCACCCAATCCAAGCGGTTCTTTCAGTAAGTTGTCGTTAGGTAAACAAAGGGCAGCTCCCTGGCTTAAACTCCAGAAAATGCCAGCCACCGAGCTATCGAATGCAAACGACGGTAATAGCAGGTAACAATCAAGCGGTTCACGATAGTGAGTGCTTCTCGCCAATGTTGAATGCAACAGATTGGCATGGCTGACCACCACACCTTTGGGTTGACCGGTCGAACCGGAGGTGTAAATCAGGTAGGCAGCGGATGTCGGAAATCGCTTAACAGATGGGTTAGTCGCACTGTATGCGCCGAACTGATGCGGTTCGTCGACGCAGATTTTCACTAAGTGGCCGGAATCCAAAGCCGATGCCAAGGACATCACAGTTAATAACCAATCAGCCCCAGCATCCTGAAACAAATAAGTCTGCCGTTCTTGGGGATAGCTTGGATCAACAGGTACATAGACCGCACCTGCTTTCAAGATGGCCAACATGCCGATCAATAGGGCAGAACCACGGGGCATGCTTAACGCGATGCGACGCTCCGGACCGGCACCTTGTGCGATCAGATAATGCGCCAACCGGTTGGCTCGCTGATTTAACTCGGCATAGGAAATTCGCTGCTCGCCAAATATCAAAGCCGTTGCCTGGGGTTGACGATCTACAACCGCTTCAAATAGATCAACGATACTCCGGTGCTCTGGGTAACAAGTTGTTGTGCTATTCCAGGCAGCCAGCTGCTGTTTTTCCGGCACAGTCAAAAACGCTAATTGACTCAACCGGGTGGTGGGTTCCGCCAATATGCCGTTCAGCAGACATTGAAAATGTCCCAGCATACGCAGCACTGTCAATCGGCTCATGACGTCACAACGATAGCTAAACACGACCTTCAAACCCTGATCAATTTCCGCGCATAGCAAGGCCAAATCGAACTCTTCCGATCTTTCCGGCAAGGCAACCGTTGCAACCGCAACATCGCCCCACTGGCCGGCAATACCGGATTGCCCCAAGGCCAGCGCCGCCGCCAATGGGTCATCCGCGGACTGCAATACGAACCAGGTCCGAAATGGTGCTATATCGTTGGCGGTGCGATGCAATACTTTTTCCACCAACAACGCATAGGGATAATGTTGATGATCGAGTGCTTCCAGCACGGTGGTACTGACATGAGCCAAGTAATCGCAGAATGGCTGTTCGCCATGAGGTCGGCTACGCAATGCGACTGGATTGACAAAATAACCCACTAAATCTGCAAATTCGCGCTTGGGTCGTCCTAAGGTTGGGCTGCCGACGATTAGATCGGTTTGACCACTATAGCGGTACAGCAGGGTCTTAAAGACACTCAATAACAGCGTATACAGCGTGGTGTGATGAATTGCGGCCAAGCACTTAAGTTTATTCAACGTTTCAGTCGAAATATGTAGCGTTTCCGCGGCACTTTGGGTTGAATCAGCACCGGCAGATAATCGTTCACCTGGCAGCTCCACCCTGGGTAACTCACCAGCCAGCTGCCGCCGCCAATAGTTCAAGTCTTGTTCGGCGGCAGCGCTGTCCAGATAATTCCGTTGCCATGCGACATAATCCGAGTAAACCGACTTAGAGGATGGCAATAGAGATGTCTGACCGGCGCTTTGAGCTAAATAGAGTGTTTGTAACTCCGTCAGCAATACTTGCAGAGAACGAAAATCGACGATTAAATGATGCGCACAAAATGCCAGAACAGGATAGTCATCATCACAACTGAATACCCCGCATCTCAGTAGCGGTCCATGCTCTAGGTCAAACGGCTTGTTGAAGAAAATTTGCAGATTCTTCATTTGCTGCGAGTGATCACGGCAGTCAACCTGTTCCAGCCATGGCTCTAGTTGATCAAGAAGTAGACAAACCGGATGTTGATCGGTGCCCAGCTTAAACCCAACACGTAATTGCAAATGTCGCTGATGTAATTCAATCAGTGCGCGACCCAGCGCTTCGCGGTTTAATTCGCCCCTGATTTGCAATGCAATGAGCATGTGGTGCAAGGCTTTGCCCGATACTAATTGCGCTTGGGTCCACAATGCCTGCTGGTTGTAAGACATCGCGGAGTTCAAAGCCCCATCTATGTCGGCGTTGGCAATAGAAACAGGCGCGTTGGCGGCAAGTTTGGCCAGACTCAGCGCGGTTACAGCACAAGCAGATAAGGTTGAGCTACCGAGTAAGTCAGTGATGGGTAGATCGATGCCCAGCAAGTCGTCGATGAAATATTTCATTTCCACGGCTTTCAACGAATCCAAACCCAGTTGCGATAGCGTATGGTTTGATTCGACAGCACCTGCGGCCAATCCGGATAACGCTGCGGCTTTCAGTGCAAGATGTTCTGCCAATAAATCGGCGGCATTGCCGCTATCCATCGTGAGTAAAGCTTGGCGCAATAAGCGGCGTTCGCTTGCCCCCGAATCAACACTCACTAAAGACTGTGATATTTCACTCGTCACTTGTAAGTTGTCGATGGCGATAAATTCAAACCCATGCTGGATAAAAAGCTCACGGCAAGCGTTTCGCCGAAGTTTTCCGCTACTGGTTTTTAAAATAGCGCCGGGTTTTAGAAACAAAATCTGGTCGGCTTGGATACCGCATTCTTCGGTCAACCGGGCACGGATAGCCGAGAACTCGCTTCGATAATCACCTTGTCTGACTCGATTTCGTTTTAATTCGGCTAACACAATCAGCCTTTCGCCATCGCCTTCATCAACCGAAAATGCCGCTGTCGATGCAGGATTCAAAGCATCGGTTGCAGCTTCGACAGCGTACTCAAGATCGTGCGGATAATAATTACGGCCACGAATAATGATCAGATCTTTCAGGCGCCCGGAAACGAACAATTCTCCACCGTCGATAAATCCCAAGTCACCCGTGCGTAACCAGGGTTGGCCATGGGCATCGTAAACAAATGTTTTTCCGCTAACGTCAGGATTCTGCCAATAGCCCCGGGCGATACAGGGACCGCTCAGCCAAATTTCTCCGATTCGACCATTCGGGCAACAAGTGGCGTTATCAAGATCGACAATACGCAAGTCTTGTCCATCATGAATATCGATGGTTCCGCATCCTACAAGGCTTCTGGCATTCAATTGATGATCACCAATCGAATGGACTATGCCTTGCTCTAAGGCGGCTTTATCGAATGCGCGAATCTTTGGAAGGGATTGTTTAGCGCCGCCAGTCGCCAGTAATGTTGCTTCGGCCAGGCCATAACAGGGATAAAATGAACGCCGTTGGAATCCACATGCCTTAAATGCGTCGCTGAATCGTTGCAAGGTCAGCGGATTGATAGGCTCGGCGCCATTGAATGCCAATTGCCAACTGCTGAGATTAATCCCCATCAATTCATCGCGATTGATTTTTTGGACGCACAAATCGTAAGCAAAGTTAGGACCGCCACTGGTATGCGCACGGTAATCGCTAATGGCTTGCAACCAGCGTAGCGGTTTTTCCAAAAACGCCATCGGCGCCATCAAAATTGCACTGGCGCCACAATACAGGGGTTGCATGACATTACCGATCAGGCCCATGTCGTGATAAAGCGGGAGCCAACCGACCACAGTCGACCGTTCGTCGTGGCCAAATCGGCGTTTGATTAACTGTTGATTAGCCATCAGGTTACCGTGGCTAATCATCACCCCCTTTGCGTCGCCGGTAGAGCCCGAGGTGTATTGTAGAAAGGCCAAATCCTTCGCTTGTAAGATAGGAGCCTGCCATGAGCTTGCATCGACATTGTGTTCGACGACATCAGTTTGCAACCAATGTTTATCTAACAAATTACCCGTGGCGCCGGGGAAATGACGAATGTTCTTGGCAACTTGCTGGGTGGTAAGAATTATTTTGGCTTTGCTGTCATCGAGAATGGCCTGTAGTCTGGGCATATGCCGATTATTACTCGGCGGATAGGCCGGAACAGCAATCGCCCCTGCACAAAGGCAAGCAAAAAAGGCTACGATGTAATCCAGGCCGGGCGGATAGAGTAATAAGGCTCGCTCACCTTGCAAACCCATCTGCTGCAACAATGCGGCTAATTGCCTGGATTTTGCGTTCAGTTCGCCATAGGTCAGCGAATGCTGGCCTGATGCGCCATAATCCAAAAATGTATACGCAATCCGGTGAGGATGACATTCTGTGCGTCGCTGCAACACATCCGTCAGAGAAGTGGCTCCTTCTACCCTTAAAACATCATTGGCGGAACCATCAAAATAATGTCGCTCGTTTAACATCTTGCCTCCGGTTCTATCCAACCCAATGTTGAATGAAATTTCGTCTTTGAATTTCCGCCCCTAATTTCAAATGCAATTCATAATCGCGTATTGCTTTTGTCTTGTTACTAAGTGGCGTAAAACCGGTAGCGCTTGAGCGCTTTAGTCGGTTGACAATAGAAACCTAACGTTCCTTGAAACCGGTTATTTGAAATGGAGACGACTAACGGAAATAATTTCCCCACCATAGTGTTGGCGTAGCAACAGGTCAAAAGCACCCTTGCAATCTGTCCGTTTTTGCCCGGATGATGCAGTTGGGAGGGCTTGCGCCGAGAAATTGAACAGTCCATTAGAAGATGTCCAAAAACCCAGAAGAAAACATTCACCCTCCTTCAAAGCCAAACTTGCATTAACAAGTTGTTGATTTTATTTGCCATCGAACGACCTGCACTAAGAATTGCCTGTCCCGCAATACCTTGTTGGGTTTGGTGTTCCGACTGGCGCTGGTCGCCGAAAAAAGTTGGCGCAAGATACGCAGATTTAAACGCCTGCCAGAGGTGATTGAGGGCATCCGTTTTCAGGACGGCATCGCTGTCATCATGGAAACGTGGAAAACTGAAGAAACCCAGCAGATGGCCGCCTGATTCAATTCAGCCATACACCAGATTTGACTATTTCTCTTAGTCCTATGGCCGATTCCGAGCATTTGATACTTCAAAAATCCATCATTGCCAAAGCTGGTCTTTTGTTGGTGGCGTCAGATTGGTTTCAATTTGAAACCGGCGGGGCGTTGAAATACCTAAATATGTGTCAAATTCCAAATTCAAACGATCAATTGCCCTTGAGTCGCTGCCAAACTGATCGTCACCACGGTACCGGAATTGAATGCCAAGTAGTCGGTTTCAATACCGTCCGAGAAGATCACGCCATTTTCAGGCATCTGCGATTCCAGTTTGAGCGGCGTGGCGAGTGTGATGGCGCCGAATACCAAGCTGGTACCGGTAGTCAGGCTCGGAAACGGTTCACGAACGGTAAATTGCAAGCGTTGTTCATGCCAGGCAAAACCCTTCTTAAGCGGATGGGACTCGCTGCCGGAAACGCCTAAGGCCCCTGCCAAGATCGACTGAAACCAGCCAGTCGAGCCAAAGCCTGTCGAGATAATGATGCCCGACGATGATTGAGTTTCCTCTCGGCCATTCCACGACAGCAGGTATCGGGCCGAAGTGTGGCTTTTCGGTCCGACAAACAGGTCATTGACTGCCAGAATGCGTTGACCATCATTGGTCCTAGCCTCGGCAAAGGTAATGGTTTTGCAAGCCGACTTGCCGGCAAGGGTACGCGTCACCACTGATTGTAACTCCCCTATTTCGAAGGGCAGCAGTTTCCCATCCCATCGATCAGGATCGGGATTGATGGCAATGACCGGCTGGCCTTCGAGATATTTCAGGGTATTGGCTACCAGTCCATCCTGGCCGATGGTGACCACGATATCAGTTGGTCCAAACTGGTAATTGGGCAGCAAACGCCGTTCCAGCAGTTGAAACCGGCCCAATGCTTTCAGCGTCCGTTCGGCCTCTTGCAGACGCCACTGATATCCGACAGTTTCAATGGGTCTTCCGAAACATAAGTCAGACCGTCGTTTTTCAGGCTGTAATTCAGCATCTCGGCCATGCTTTCCGGCTCGGCCACACGATACGTCATCTGGCCTTGCACAGTCACAGATTGAAAGTCTGCAGTCAACAGCTTGAAAATGAAGGGAGCTTCCTGAGCACTGACCGGTACGGCGGCGATCGAAGCCGTGGCGACATTGTATAAAAAGCTCAAGCCTTTACCTTTTTTTCGAACCTTGCCATTGACGGTTTTAATGACAAACGTTGATCCTGAATCCGGCGTTTTTGTCATTACTTATGGCCACCTTTTGAAGTAGTATGAATTCTGCCTTTAGAAGCGTCCGGGATTATTAGACCATTTCAAATGTGACTCACCGAGCCTGACTTAATGTGACGGGCCTGACGGAATTACGGGTTGGCTGTGCCTGACCGCTGAATTGGCTTGAATCTGCGGTTTTGCGCCTGTGATGAGCCGTAGCATAGCCATAAAGCTCTCTTCTCCGAGCGAGCCTTTAGTCTTACCGTCGTACTCTGTATCCAGAACGCTCGCCGGTTGGTACGCGCCCGACAGGTATGCGTTGATTCGTGCGGTGCGCTCAAGCAGCGCGGAAGAACCGGGAACGAACCGGTCCGGAGCGGCAAGCATGGCTACCAGCGACTTGAATTCTCCATCCGAAAGGGCGGCAAAATTCCGGTGAAAATAGGTTTCGGCGGCGGCGGAAAAACCATAAATCGCGACACCGTTCACTTGCCCCAGGTATGCGGTATTCAGCAGCAACGCCAGTTGTTCTTCTTTCGACACCAGCGTATCGAATGCGTACCGGGCTATCAAGGTTTGGCGAATCTTGGCGATACCCTTCTGAAATCCGTCTGGAAAATATAACAGCTTGACCAAACCCTGGCTGATCGTCGTCATGCCCGCACCCGGTGTGTAGAGGTCCACCCCTTGGTGTTCGTAAAAGGCCGGATCCTCTATCGCCAGGAGCCATTGCAAACGTTGGAGCGGCAGATCCCGTAAGCTGATCCGTTTGCCGTGGGTTTGCCAGGCTAGGGCTAGAATTTTGGGCGTCTCGCTACGCGCAACACGGATTTCGTTGGCATAGTAGCCAGTCAACACAGTGCCGGAAAGCAAAAGCAGGACCGCGACAACACGCGTCAGTCGTCTAAAATTCACACTGCACACCTAGAGCAAACCCTAGCGTCCGGATCCGCCGGTCAGTCATGCAATGTCCCGTCTAAGCCACGATTGATGGTTGGGCAATACCAGGCAAAGCAATCCTAGAAAGAAATAGTCGAGCATCTGATTGACGGAAGACCATTCTTGCAAGATGTAGTGACCGATGAGCAGGCTAAGCATGAAGGCAAACCAGCCGTAAACGGCAAGCACTTTATGGCGATTGCAGAGAAGTACGCAGCCGAGTCCGATTTCGATGAACGGTATCGCGTACAAGTAAGCCTTGACCAGCCATGTGGGAAGCCGAATACGAAGGTCGCCTTGAAACAACCCCGCGTAGTATTCGAAAAAACCGCCGTGGCTGAAAAACTTGCTGGTGCCGGCAGTGAGCAGAATGATCGCCATCAGCACGCGAACGACGCGTTCGGCGTCTTTTAGAGTTGATTGTTCAATCATGGTAAGTCTCCAGGTGCTAAAAGATACGGCGCATCGACAATCGTCGCGGCAAATTTACCGGCATCCCAGTCGTTGTCCGGTTAGGCATCGTCGTTCTCACAATACCCCCAACGCTTTAAGCGCGCTTTTACCCAGTTCTAAACGCTTGCCGGCGTCGGCCGCATTGCGCATATCCATATTCAATGCAAAGGTGTAAACGCGGTCTTGCTTCTCCATCCGACCCACCAACCGACTCCCGGACCCGGCGCATTTTGCCAGCCGGTCTTGCCGTATAACGTCCAGCCTTCCCCTTCTTCCAACAGGACAATTTCGCGGACACTGGCTTGAACGGCTCTGGGAAACGGCAACTGGCCTTGGGCAAGTTTTGTGTTTGAACAAAGTGGTCAACACAATCGCTACGCTTAGCACTTTGTCCAGCCCGCTAGACAAGGCGATGCGCCGTTGCAAGTCGTCGGCTTGCAAGCCTAGCATCAATCCAGCAAGGCTTGGTCGCAATCGGTTTGCGCCACCCGCAATTCGGCGAAATCGGCGTAAAGCTGCAAATCCAAGCGTTAGTAAGGTACCGGTTGGCCTTGCAAACGGGCCAGCCAGACGCAATCGCCCAGCAGCAAATGGTTCCAGGTGCCGTGGATGGAACGAAAAAATACGCCCCTATCCTATTTGCGTTCGGCGTCCGGCAAGGATGCGCATGCGCTGTACAGACGCTGATTGACCCACTGGCTGTATCGCGCCTGCAACTGCAAATTTTCCAATAAATTCATAAGACCACTCCGCACTCTTGGTCTATGGTCCGCCGAAAAGCCTGTTGCAAGCGTTGGAATACCGGGCCGGGGCAACCAGGCAATGATCGGCAATCGATACTGGCGACCGGAATCAGTTCCGCCCCGGTGCCGGTCAAGAAACATTCGTCGGCGGCGTAGAGGTCGTACACGCCCAATGGCTGCTCCCTGGTTTCGATACCATTGTCTTGCGCCAACTTTAACACCAATTCTCGGGTGATGCCTTCCAGCGCGCCTTCGCTGCACGGCGGCGTCAGCAAGCGGCCGTCGCGGACGAGGAAGATGTTGTCGGCGGTGCCCTCCGCGACCCGCCCTTGGGCATTCAGTAATATCGCTTCGTCGGCACCGGCATGGTTGGCTTCGATTTTGGCCAGAATGTGGTTCAAATAATTCAGGCTTTTGATGCGCGGATCGAGGCCGTCGGCCGGCAAGCGGCGTACCGAGGACACGATTAGCCGCGCCCCGGCCTGTTGTTCAGCGATTGCAATCATCGTCAACTGGTCGGCGATGGCGATGACATTGGGCTGTGAACAGCTATTGGGATTCAAGCCCAGCGGTCCGGCGCCGCGCGTCACCATCAGGCGGATATAGCCGTCATCGTCGGCAAACGCTTCGATCAGTCGTTCGATCACGGCATTCAATTCTTCGGTGGAGAGTGGTATTGCCAGCGCAATCGCCCGCGCCGACAGCTGTAGCCGCTGCAAGTGCCGTTGCAGACGGAAGGCACGGCGCTTGTAAAAGCGTATGCCTTCGAACACGCCGTCGCCGTATAACAAACCGTGGTCGTTGACCGGAACGGTCGCCTGTTCTGTGGGTAGCAGTTGGCCGTTCAACCAAGTTACCGATTGCTTGACCATCGTATCCTCCTGAGCTGTTCTAATGAGTTGGTTGGAGGCGCTACTTTAGGCTATGATCCGGCAATCGATACAGATGCAAACTCTGTTAATTATATCGATACAATTTTAGCCATAATTGAATTGTATCGGTTGCCAAGCGCCGAAACTGTATTGCTCGCGCCATGAATCTTCGTTACGAAAACCTCGCCGAACATTTATATAACGCCATCGTCCAGAATCTGTACCGGCCAGGGGAACGCCTGCCCAGCGTACGCCAGCTTAGCCGGCAGCACCAAGTCAGCACCGCGACGGCGGTCAGCGCCTTGCGTTTGCTGGAGGATCAGGGCCATCTCGAAGCCAGGCAGCGTTCTGGCTATTACGTCAAACCGCGCCCACGCAGTTCGCTGCATGAACCAACGATGTCGGCACCGCCGCGCGAACCAACGCTGGTGACGGGTCAGGAATGGGTATTGCGTCTGGTCAAGGCCACCAACGATCCGAAGATCGTGCAATTGGGCGCGGCGGTGCCGGCGGCGGCATTTTTACCGACACAAAAAATGGCCCAGATGTCGGCCAGTGTCGCCCGCCGTTACAGTCAGCGCATTGCCAATTACGAGTTCCCACCGGGTGAACCGGAATTACGCCGGCAAATTGCCAGGCGCATGTCGGAACAGGGCTGCCCGGTCGATCCCGACGACATCCTGATCACCAACGGCTGCCAGGAAGCGCTGACACTAGCCTTGCGGGCGGTTACCAAGCCGGGAGACATCGTCGCCGTCGAGTCGCCGACCTTTTACGGACTGTTGCAAGTCATCGAATCGTTGTCGCTACGCGCGATCGAAATTCCGACCCATCCCCGCGACGGCATCGCACTGGACGCACTGCAACTGGCCTGCGAGCAATGGCCGATCAAGGCTTGTATCGCGGTGCCCAATTACAGCAACCCCTTGGGCTATTGCATGAGCGACGAACGCAAACGCGCGCTGGTAGAGTTGGTCAACCGCCATAAAATCGCGCTGATCGAAGACGATATATACGGCGACTTGGGTTTCGGCCCGCAACGGCCGGCTATGGCGAAAAGCTGGGACAGCGAAGGCCGGGTGTTGTATTGCTCGTCGTTTTCCAAATCGCTGTGCCCCGGTTTACGGGTGGGTTGGCTGGTGGCGGGACCGTACCTGGAGCAAACCGAGTACCTGAAATACGTCGGCAATCTGGCGACGCCGACTCACGCGCAATTGACGGTCGCGGAAATGCTGGCCAAGGGCGGTTACGAACGGCATCTGCGTCAAGCGCGCAACCAATACCGGCAAGCGGTGGACAGAATGACGGCGGCCATCGGCGCTTATTTTCCGCTCGGCACCCGCGTGACCCAGCCGGAGGGCGGCTTCGTGATCTGGGTGGAGTTGCCGGAAACGGTCGATGCGACGGCGCTGAGCCGGCGAGCATTGGAGCGAGGCATCAGTATCGCGCCCGGTCCAATGTTCTCGGCGACGCAAAAATACCGCAATTTCATCCGCCTGAATTGCGCGGTGGATTGGGACGAACGGGTCAATCAGGCCTTGGTCAGATTGGCACAGATGGTCGGCGGGCAATGACCTGGGTTTTACTGCCCTCCCCTGCAATTCAAAGAGGCCTCATCGAACAGACGTTTGCACCAGAACAATCTGGTTCTAAGTCTACTCCGCTAATTTCAATGCGCTGGGCGACACGCCATATTGCTTTTTAAATACCCGGCTGAAATGCGCCAACTCGTTAAAGCTCCCACGAAAGGCAATCCGCGAAATCGTCAATCCCGCCGTTTGCCGTTGCGCGATCGCTTGATGGCAACGCTCCAAGCGTCGCTGCAGAACATAGCGCATCAGAGATTGCTGTTCTTGTTCGAACAGGGCATTGATATAGTGCGCCGAGGGTCCGACGGCTTGGGCAATGCTGCTTGCATTCAGCGCCGGATCGGCCAGTCGCCGTTCGACATGGCGTCTGATTTCCAGCAGGGTAACGGCTTGGGACCGCGACGACTGGATAGCGTTAGGCAGAATCTCGGCTAACGCCAACAAGTCCAACAAAGTCTCGCACAAGCTGTCCAGTGCCGGCTGATGAGTTGCGGCAAGCGGGCAGACCACGATTTCAAGAAGTCCGCGGCCACCTTAGCTGCACCAAACCGATGGCCGTACACAAAAAACGAGACAGGCAACATTGCTAGTGGAACGGAGAAGAATGGCGTCCAAATCCGCTCCCGGCGGATTTGTCTTTTGGATACTTTTCTTTCGACTACATGGATGCAGGAGGTAGAGCAATGCAGGAGCAATTGCCGAGGCCAAGCACAAATTCGTCTGGAACGAATTTGAACAGCCGATAGGCTGGCCCGCGGGGCGAAAACCAGGAATGATTTTCGTAGCGAAAGAAACTCGGCTGTCGGGCCGAGACCCGACATTAAAATCAGTCGCGGCAAATTCAACAACATGCGTACGATTACGCTACCGCTAATCGTACCTACGCGGGCTGGCGCCCGGTCAAGACTTCTTCATCACCAGCTATATGACCGCCAGTGCGTTTTGGGCGGACGGCAGCGATATCGCCGGCACGGCGGACGCGGCGCATAGCATGACCGCGCAATTTACAGCCAGCGATTCGACGATGCTGAATACCCTTTCAACCAGCGTTCCGTTACCGCCTTCGGCCTGGCTGTTGTTCAGCGGCATCACATTCCTAACCTATTCGCCGGCCCAAAATCGCAAACATTCGCCGGTATCGGGAATCTAGAGCCGACCGCCGGCGACATGCGACGCCGAGTCTTTTTTGCCCGACGCCGACCTAACGATACTCGACGCCGAGTGTTTTTTGCTCGGCCGACCAGCCGCGATTCAACCCCGCTCTTCCCAACCGGAGCCACCCAAGCCACGCGGCCGGAGTACAAATCTAGATTTGTACTCCAATGCGACTATCCCATGACGCCAAGCTCCACAGCTGTCGGGCCGAAACCCGACATTAAAATCAGCTTCGCGTTAGCGAAACACAAGATAGATTTGCTTTCAATCCGCGTGGGCACAAACACCGTGCCCACCCTACGCGACTGATTGAGCAACGTTACAATCGCGACGGGGTTGTCCCCTGATGCCGCGCCGAGCATCGGAGGGTTCGAGCGGATTCGCCCGACAGGGGCGCGGCAGGGATGCCGCGCGTTTTTGGAGGGCTATGGATAGCCCTTCCAAAAACCCCGCTCAAACCCGCAGGAGCGCAGGATATAAGCGGCATGGGGTGTCGTTTCTTTTGGATACTTTTCTTTGGACAAGCAAAGAAAAGTATCTCGGCTGTCGGGCCGAGACCCGACATTTAAACCAGCCTTCGCGGCAGCGAAACCATTAAAACAAAAAGCGTTTAATACGAGCGGGCGTCTATCTACTCTATCGATGCGCTTCACGTTGTTCGGCACAGCTATGGTCCTGTCCGCTCGATGGAAGGGTTGGGCGTCATACCGCCACACCGAAGGTTTGATCGACAGGGAGATACGCCGAGGGGGTTGTTAAGCGACTACCGGCTTGACGAAGCCAAGAGTCAAACCAAACGTACCAAGCAAGCAAAGCGTTCTCCCCAAGATCCATAACCAGCGCTGGCGGTAGCAGAGCTGACAGATCGCCGCCACGCTGTTGGTGGAGCTGTGCGCGGTAGGTACTTCCTAGCTGCCCGAGCATTGATAGCTCTAGATAGGAACCGCAGGAAATTAGAACGTGATCAGGGACAACAATGAAATCCGGTTGCTCGCTCAGCGGGACGCCGGTCAGTTCGGCCACCACGTTCGACTTGAGGGTTTCTGGCGTTGGGCAGTCAAACCCCCAAATTACGAAGAGTGAGTCAAAGACCCGCTGGCCCTGGCCTGCCTCAAAGAAGCGACGCTGCAATGTCTTGAACCTTCTTCCCTTAGCGATCGAATCCTTAAGTTCCGTTGGGCTCAGGGTTGTCTTTATCTCTAGAAGCGAATAGACGGCCTCGACGGGCCAAAGCTGATTGCGCGATGTTCCGTAGAGCGGTGAATTATTGAGAGCATCGACGACAACCAAGTCTGCCTGGTTTGAGAATCGCCCTTCGTGCGAAATGACCATGCCCGACTCAACCCCAAAACGCTTGGGAAGGTGCTCTGTAAGGAACGCTCTAACGAGGTCTTCTCGGTTCTCTCCGGCAGAGAGGTGATGGGTCGCAAAGTCCCGTCGTATTGAAGTGGATTTGACTCGCATCTCGCGAGCGATGTCTGCCAGATATTCGGGTAGGACCAAAGCTCTCTCCTAATGACGCCCAACTAGTAATTAAAAAGTCCTGTATATCACCCATTCCAAGCTGATCCACCGCCCGGCCTATTCTAACAAACATCTCCATCCCCGATTCAATCAAGCCAAACTGCCAAACTCCATCGACTACCGCAAACGCCACCTCATCCTCCCCAATCCCCTTATAATCCAGCCACAAAAACCCCGCCGGAGACCGCCATGCTCAAACATGCCAACGCCTGGAAAGACCACTTCCCGGAATTCGCCGGTTGCCGGGACGCGGTGGTGGAACAATTGATGGCGGCGGCGACGCTGGTGACGGTACCGGCGGGCCAGCAGGTGTTTTATCCGGGCAAGACTTGCGAGCATTATTTGTTGCTGCTGTCCGGCAGCGTCAAGGCGCAGATTTTGTCGGCCGACGGCCGCGAGGTGTTGCTGTACCGGGTGTTGCCGGGCGACTCCTGCGTGCTGACCACCTCCTGCCTGCTCGGCGACAACGAATACCCGGCCGAGGGTTACAGTGAAACCGACGTTAGCGCCTTCGCGATTCCGGCCCACGTGTTTCACCGCTGCTTGCAGCAGTCGGCATTCTTCCGCGAATTCGTGTTTCGCAATTTCTCGGCGCGGCTGGCCGACGTGATCAAGCGGATGGCGGCGCTGAGTTTTGCCAGCATCGACCAGCGCTTGGCGCAAACCCTGTTGGCGGCCGACGGCCCCACGATCCACAAAACCCATCAGGAACTGGCGCTGGAATTGGGCTCGGTGCGGGAAGTGGTATCCCGGCACTTGAAGCGTTTCGAAAGCCTGGGTTGGTTGACTTTGCAGCGCGGCAGCATCGAAATCCTCGACGCCGCCGCGTTGCGGGGATTGCTGACCGGCGGCGACTAATCGTCGCGCTGTTGGCGCTGTTCGTTGCCCAGCAATTGGATGAAGATAAAACCCAGTATAAAACCCAAGCCCGCCGCCAACATCAGCGGCAATGCGAACGGGATGTCGTGGGGATCGCGCAGATTCATATGCAAAATGCTCTCGGCAAAACCGAAGATCAAGTCTCTCATAGCCATTACCTACCGTTTTTAGTTATCGGAACGCCCGCGATACCGGCTGACGGCGGCGGACGGTGCCAATGTAACGCTGGGGTTAATGGCGATCAGTGACTAAGTCACCGAGGCGGCGTACAAATCCAGATTTGTACTCCAATGAGTCGCTGGCGCCGGTTGCCGGCTTTGAGTTTGTTGTCTTCTTTCGACAATGCGTTGCCGCCAACCCAACGGTCGTGAATTCCAGCCTTGATTAGGACTTAATACCGCCAAACCGCATCCATTTTTAGCGGGCATCAAAGCTTGGATGTGCAACTCAGGATTTGTATTCCCGCTAATCGTCCCGGTCTTCCGGCAAATTCAGGCTACGATAACCGGCGTGCTCGGTAAATTGCCTGGCCAAACGCTCGCGCCCCAAACTCGCCAAGGTTTGACCAAAACTGGAATACGGGTAGTCCTCCAAGCGGCTCGCGTAACCGTGCTTAACCGGATTGTTCAGCAGATAATTCAAGCGCACGTAGTAGTCGCGTTCGTCGCGCGGGCAGTAGTCCCAATAGTTCCACCAAATCGGTAATTCGGAATGTTGGCGGTCCAGGATATAGCGGGCCGACAACACGTGGAGTTTGCGGAAGATTTTCGGCAAGTCGCTCCCAAGAGCGCTGGTCGCCATCAGATGGTAGTGGTTGTCGAGTATCACCCAGTGTTCAAGTTGCCAAGCTTTTTCGGCCAGACAATCCCGCATGGTTTCCAACAAATATTGCTTAACGTCGTGGTCTCGCAGTAGCGGCCGCCTTCGATAAATCGCACCAGTGACGAAATATTGCGCGCGATCGAGTTGTAAATGCGCCGGCGCGTGTCGACCTTTCTTAAACATCGGCTTCAACTCCCCGGAAAGTCCTCTTCCGAGTCTAACGAAATTTATCGGTAGTACAAATCTAGATTTGTACTACGGGAGACGGACAACCGGACCAAGAACCAGCATATTTAGAGTGTGGACTAGGCGGATGGCGAAAACTTATCGCAGGCGCGATAAACGCCAAGCTTCGCAACCTATCAGCCGGCGAACCCTACTGGACTTGCGCTCCGAAACGCCGCTCTCGCCGAAAAGTCCGCTATTTTTCTGCTAGCGAGTTCCCAGTTCAGTCGGTTTTATCGGCCAAAGCAAGCGTCGTGCTTGGAGTACAAATCTAGATTTGTACTCCGGCTAACGGACAACCAGACCCCGAGCCAGCATCTTAAGAGAATGGACTAAGCGGATGGCGAAAACTTATCTCAGGCGCGATAACCCCAGAAGCTTTGCAACCTATCAGCCGACGACCCCATCTGGAGTTGCACTCGGAAACGCCGCTCTCGCCGGAAAATCCGGTATTTTTCTGCTAGCGAGTTCCCGGTCAGTCGGCTTTGTCCACCAGAGCAAGCGTCGTGTCATGGAGTACAAATCTAGATTTGTACTCCCGATTTTTTGCAGGGCGCCCGCCAGCCGCCCATCCAAAACGCCGCCGCCATCGCCGCGTAGCCTGCGACGAAGGGCCAGGTCGTGGCCGGGCCGTAGGCGTTGACGATGGCGCCGCCGGCGATCGCGTAGCCGTGCATCAGGCCGGTGGCGCTGATCGCGGCGGCGGCCAGCGCCCAATAAGCGGCGGCGCGGTAGCGGGCTTCGATTAAACAGACCGTCAGCGCCGACCAAATCATCGACGTGAAAATAAAACCGCGTTCCAGCGCAATCAAGCCGCCGATCGGCAACTGTTGCGTCAACGCGGTCAAGCCGACCGTTTCGACGTTGGCGCCGGCGGCACGCAAGCCGCTTTCCAGCATCAACAGACCCCAGCCCGCCAGGGCCGGGAAGAAACCGACCACGACGGCCGGGGCATGGTCGGCCGGCGTGGCCTGAAAGGCTTGGGCGGCGATGGTAATGCCTATCCACAGCAAAATCGCCGCGCCGGCCTCGACCGGCACCAACGCCGCCACCCAGCCGACCAAGCCCAACAGACACAGCATGGTGATGGCGACGCCGTTGGCCACCGAATAGCCGGCGCCGGCGCCCATCTTTTTCCAGCCGGGATGGCCGATGTAGATCGTGGTCGGAAATACGCTGCCGCAGCAGGCCGCCGCGATCGTGCCGACGCCGTTCATCGCCAGCGAGCTACGCACGCCGAAGCGGTCGCCGGCCGCCTCGGCGCTTTCCAGATTTTGCAGCGAGCCAATCAGGTTGAACAAGCCCATCGGCACGATGACCGGCAGGAATTGCAGTAAATAGTTCGAAAAGGTCGCTTCCAGCAAATCGCCGAGGTACAACGCCGGCCATTGCGGATTCAGCGCGAACGCGGCGTTCAACGCGGTGGCATCCATCCGCCCCAAGCCCCAAGCCAACCCGGTGCCCAACACCACCGCGACCAGACCGGCCGGCACGTCGAAAGGTAGGCGCAATCGGCCGATGTACTGCAGCAGAATCACCGCCAGCGGCAGCAAGCCGACCAAGGGCTGAGCGAATATCCGAAAGCAAAAATCCATGGCAATGAAGGTGATTGCGATGCCGGCCAGCGTCGCCAGCAGGGCCGCGCGCGGCGTGATGCGCTTAACCCAGCTGGCCAGAAAGGCGCCGGCCAGCTCGATGACGCCGGAACCCAGGCAGGCCGCCAAACCAACCCGCCAGGCCAATTCGGCGTCGTGGCTTTGCTCCAACACCGGCTTCATCACGAACAACACGTGAGCGAACAAGGACACGGTGTTGACGCCGTAGGGCAGCGCGGTCACTTGCGCTTGGCCGGTCGCCAGCGCTAGCCGGCGCGCCTGCCAGGCGTAAAAGCCATTGCCGACCAGCAGACTCACCGCGACGCCGGGCAAAATTCGCCCAAACACCAGATCGCCCGGCATTTGCAACACATTGCCGCACAGCACGACGATCAGGATCAGTTGAATCAGGTTATCGACAAACAGGCCGAAAAAGCCATCCAAATCGCCGGCCCGCCACCAGCGGAACGACGTGTGCGCATCGCTTGGCATCGTAGTTCCGGCTTAACTTTGAAACGACAGCCGTTCGCCGTGTACGCCGCGCCAATCCAGCGAGAAGCTCTCGACGGCCCGGTCGGTGGCCGGCGCGGCCAGCATGGCCCGGGCGATGTCCGGCGGCAGCGTGACCGACGCGACGCCGAGCTTCGAGACCTGCAAGACCTGCTGGACGTTTTTGAAGCTGGCCACCAACAATTTGCTCGGCAATTGGTAACGGTCGATCAGCGCTTGCAAGTCGCCCACCACGCCGAGGCCGTCCTGGCCCAGGTTGTCGATCCGGTTCAAATACGGCGCCAGATAGTCCGCACCGTTCAGCGCCGCCAACCAGCCTTGCTGCACGTGGTAAATCGCGGTCGCCAATACCGGAATGTCGTGCTGCCGCTTGATTTGCTTGATCGCGGCCAGACCGGGCGCATGCGCCGGTATCTTGACGACGATGTCGTAGGGCAATGCCGCCAGTTCGAGCGCTTCCGCGACCATGGCTTCGGTCGTCACCGCCACGACTTGTACGTGTACCCGAAGCTGTCCGCGGAAAATATCGGCCAGGGCCGGCAGCCATTGCTGCAAGCCTTGACCGCTACTGGCCAAAATGGTCGGATTGGTCGTGACACCAGCCAGCGGCAAGCTGACGGCAAGCGCTTGAATCGCGCCCAGATCGGCGCTGTCTAAGTAAAGTTCGAACATAATCGCAATCCGTGACAGTCAAAACAGCTTGCGATTATTGAGAATGCCGGCCGGGAAAGCAAATCGGCCGCGATCCGGCTGTCAAACCCCTCGGCGGCGGACCAGCAAGAACGGCAGGCCGGCGGCGAACAACCCGGCCGCGGCCGGCAACGGCACCGGTTCCAGATTGGCGGACAGGCTCAAACTGTCGATGGCGATCGTGGCGTAGCCCGGAATGTCGTACCAGTCGTAAACCGGGGTTTCGACTTGCATCCGTTCGTAAACGTCTTGAAGCGGGCAACCGTCTTCCTGGCAATTCGGATCGCTGTATTCGGTGCCAATGTATACCGACACCCATTCGGTGGTGTAGCCGACGATTTGCTCGTAAGCCTCGACCTGGGTCACGGCCAGTATCGACGCGGTGAACTGACTGGCCGGCGCGCCCCCGACGCCGAAACCGTGGTTCCCGAATAGGTCGTCGACCGATCGCACGTCGCCGGACAGATTGAGATAAGCCGACGAATAAGCGTTGCCCTGAAACGAATACCGGCCGGTGAACGCCACGTTGTAGCCGCTAATCCGGTAGCCGGCCTTCGGCGCGAAATTGAATTTCAGATCGATCGAACCGAGTCCGGCCACGCCGTTGTCGGTCAAACCGTGGGTATCGTCGTAGACCTGCATACGGTCGCCGAAATCCACTTTAAAACCGTTGGCGATCGGCATGATTGCCAGTTCGGCGGCGGGGATCGGCGTGACTTGCACGTTCCCGCTGGCGTTGGCGCCGTCGTCGGCGATCGAAAACAAAAATTCGTCGGTGTCGAAGCGCAGTTCGGCGGTCCCGACGTCCCAGACGGTTTGACTGGCCAGAGCCGTATTGGTCAGGCCGAATCCGGCCATCGCCGCCAATCCCAGCCATTTGAAAGATTTGCGTTGCATCGTCATTCCTCCCCAAAAAAAGATCATCGCGACCGCGACGGAATGCCCGGCCGACGGCGGCAAGCACCGCGATACCCTTAATCAACGAAAGGTAGTTTGCAAACTAAGCGGCAAAAGACGCCTTGCCACGATAGACCGATAGCGGATCGCTGTAAACCCGGTTTTTTCCTTTTCTTGCCCGATTGGCGATCCGGCAATCGGCGTTAGCGCGCCGCCGCCTGCTCGAAATCGACCCGGCTATGGCCGAGCACGGTGCCGGTCGCGAAAGCCAGATCGACCAGCGCCACCTGATAATCGCCGACCGCCCTGACCTCGCGCAATTGCGCCTCACCCAGCCGGGTCAAGGTTTCCAGCACTTCGGTCATCGTCCGCAAGCCTTCCCGAAATTGCTTGAGTTCGGCGTCGTAATTCAGGCCGGCCAACAGCACGTTTTGCCGCGCGGCCAATATGCGCCGCCAGTTCTGGCCCAACACGTCCAGCGCATCGTAAATCTCCCGGCGCACGCTGAGTTCGCGCAATTGCTTGGTGGTCAAGCGTTGCAGACGCTCCTGCACCGCCTTGTCCAGCCGGGCGCGGCGCAATTCATTGGTCAACGGAATTTCCATCCGCAAGCCGACCGACCAGTCGGAATAGCGTCCGCTCAGGGTTTGATCGAAGGCGCCGTTGATCGAACCGGTATCGCGCCCCAAGCCGGCATATTGATAATCCAGCATGAACATCGGCAAGGTCTGATTTTCCAGGTAATCGATTTTGGTGGCGTCGGCGGCCAGCTTCAATTCCAGTTCCAGCAACTCCAGCCGCCCCTCCAAGGCCCGCGCCGCCAACTGTTCCCGATCGAAGCCGAATTCCAACAAGGTCGGCTCGGTTTCCGGGATCAAGACCGTCGGCGAATCCAAATCGAGATTGGCGTCGTTCAACAGCAGCTTAAGCTGGCGTTGCCGGGTTTTCAGCGTGGTTTCGGCGACGATCAAGGTTTCCAGCCGCTCGGCGACGCCGATCTCGGCGCGATTGATTTCGACCGCGGCGGTCAGACCTTCGCCGACCCGTTTTTTGACCATCGCCAGATTGCCGGCGGCATTTTCGTATTGCTGGCGGCGTACGTCCAACTCGCCCCAGGCGACGTAGAGACTCCAATACGCCCGCTCGACCGCCGCCAGCACCCGAATCGCCTGCAAGCGGGTTTTGACATCGACCGCCTGTTGTTCGTAGCGGGCGATGCGGATGCCGGCCACATTGTTGGCGATGCCGGCGTCGCGCAGCAACGGCTGGCTGATCGAAAAGCGCAGCGCATTGCGGTATTGGTCGGAAGCCACGCCGCGATATTGCTTCTTGGCGTCGAACGGCGCGCTAATGGTGACCTTGGCGCCGGTCCGCAGCGGTATCACCACGCCGGCCTCCAGTTCCAGGCCGTCGGTGCGTTGGGCAATCGCGGTCAATTTATCGGTTTCGTTTTTCAGCGGCGAATCGGCGTCGCTGGGCGTAAAGGTCACGACATCCAAATTCTCGGCCGGGGTGTTCTTCTGGCCGTACTTGGCTTTGGCAAAGATCAAATCGTCGAATTTGGCTTGTTCCTCGCTGACAGCCAATTGCGCCAGCTTGGGGTCGATTTGAGCAATTTTCAAATCCAGATTGTTTTCCAGCGCCAAGCCGCGCACCGCCGCGATCGACAGGCGCCGGCTGGCTTCCGGCTCGGCGGCCGGCCGCTCGGGTCGGAGTTGCACGGATTTGGGCGGCGCTTTGGGCAAGTTGGTCATCAAGCGTTCCTTGAAGCGCGGCAAAGCCTGTTCGACGGTTTGCGGCGGCGCGGCGGACAGCGCCGGCAAGTTCAATCCTTGATCCATTTGCAGCCGCTCCTCGACGCGTTTGGCCAATTGGCGGTCCGGGGCGGTATCGAAATAGCCGGCGCAGCCGCCCAGCGCGAGCAGCAAGACTAAGCCGCCTAGCGCCGGGCAGGCGTTTGGCAAGCCGAGGTGGTGAGTGCGCCGCTTGCTCATTTCAGCTTCTGCCTGACCAGATCGTTGATCGGCGCCTCGACGGTCAATTGCGGCGGAAACGCATTGAGCTGGCGCCACAATTCGTAGGCCATCGTCACCCGATTCAACAATATCCAACCCTTGACCCGCACGCCTTGGCGCAAAAAACGCTCGCTGGGCCATTCGCGGTCGGCCGGGTCCGGTATCACCAGAACTCGGAATTTGCCCTTGCCGTCGTCGCTGGCGTCGACGAAGGCGACGCTGCCGCCGAAGGTACCGACCGCCACTTCCGGCCAGCCGGCGAATTGCAAGGCCGGCCAGCCTTCGAATTGCAAACGGGCGTGGCGGCCGGGCGTGATCAACGCCGCGTCGTTGCCGTCCACCCACAATTCGACGGCCTTGACGTCGCGGTCCGGCACCAGCACCAACAGCGGATCGCCCTGACGCACCAAGTCGCTGTGCGGATTGGCCAGCAGGCGCAACACACTGCCGTCGCGCGGCGCGGTAATCGATTGCGATTGTTGGCGGGACACATCGACTTCGGCCTTTAACAGGCTGGCGCGGCCGTCCTCGAGTTCGCTCTGAGTCTTGTTGGCCGCCGCGCTGGCCGAATCGATGCGGGCCTGGGCGTCGGCGCGAATCCGGCCGATCTCGGCTTCGGCGGCACGCTGCTCGGCCAGCGCGCCTTCCAGACTGGCTTGGGCGCTGTTCAGACCGCGCCCGGCCACGACGCCGTCGCGCTCGGCCAGTTCGAACTCGCGTTGCGACACCAAGCCGTCGCCGAGCAAGCGTTGCAGACGCTCGCGCTGCAAACTGGCGGCGTCCAGCGTGGCCCGGGCCGAAGCGATCGCCTCGGCGGCGGCGCGGGCGCGTTGCTTGGCGACGTCGAGCCGGTATTGCGCGGTCGCCACCTGCAAATCCCGGGTGGCTTGCAGATTGTCGAGCTGCAGCCGGTAGGCGTTCAACTCGTCTTGCTTGGCGGCCAGTTTGGCGGCGGCCGCGTCGCGCTGGCCAGCCAGGCGCTCCAACAATCGCGGATCGACATCGGCGATATCCAGCAACACTTCGCCGGACTTCACCTTGTCCCCTTCCTTGACATGCCAGGCCACGATACGGCCGCCGACCGGCGCCTCGACGGTTTGCTGACGCTCCAGCGGCGCGAACGCCGACACCCGCCCGCTGGCGTGGATGTTTTGCTGCCAGGGCGTCACCAACAAGGCCGGCGGCGTCAGCACGAACACCCAGACGCATGCCCGCGCCCAACGCCCGACCGTCCTCGGCGTATGCGCGGCCGCCAGGGCCGACAAGCGGTTATGCCATTCGTCCATCGCCCTCTCCTCCCCACTCGATGACGCGCGCCAGACCGCTTGCCACCGCCGGCACGCCGGTCGTCACGATCAAAGTCCACGGCGCGTCGGCGGCGCACAAGGTCGCCAACACCGCGTCGCGCCAATCCTGGCTCATGTCGTCGAGCAAGCCGTCCACGATCAAAATGCCGGGCCGGCCCGCCATCGCCCTGGCCAGCAGCACCAAATGGCCTTGCGCGGCCGACAGTGGCGCGCCGCCCACCGTCAACTCGGTGGCCAGCGCGTCGAGCGCCGCGTCGTAGCCGAAGCGAGTCCAACCCAAGCGCTCCAAGACCTGCCTGACCGCCTCGGCGTCGATGTCCGACCGGCCCAGCCGCACGTTCTCGAACAAGCTGTCGGCCACCCACTCCGACCGACCCACCAGCGCGACCCGGTCGCGCAAATTTTCCAAGCGCAAGCGTCCCAATTCGACGCCGCCGATTTCAATCCGGCCGCTAGCCGCCGGCCTTAAGCCGCACAGCAGTTCGACCAAGGTGGTCTTGCCGGCGGCATGTCCGGCCAGCAGCGCGACTTTTTCGCCGGCACCGATCGCGAAGCTCAAGTCGTTGAAAACCGGCCGGCGCTGGCCGTAGGCAAAGCCGAGCCGGGTCACGTTCACCGCCAACGCGCCGGCCGCCGGCAAGGCCTCGCCATCGCCGCGCTCCAACGGCAAATCCAGTAAATGACCGATTTTATCGGTCCCCGCCATCAGATCGTAAAACCCTTCCAAATGCTTGCCGAACTTGATCAACGAAATCAATGCCGAAGACACGATCAATTCGGCGGCCACCAATTGCCCCAAGGTCAAATGCCCGTCGATGACCAGATAACCGCCCAGCGCCAACAAGCCGGTGCTGGCGACGGCGTACAAGGCCAACGAACCGACGATTTGGCGCAGCAACACCCGAAAGTGACCGCGCTTGGCGTCCAGATAGCTCAACGACAACGCATCGGTCCGTTGGACCGCCCAGCGCGGCCCGCCGGAAAATTTGAAAATCTGCTGATTGGCGGCCACGGTTTCCAGCCAAGCCACCAACGCGTACTTGGTAATGGATTCCTGAACTGCGGTTTTCACGCCGCCCCGCCCCAATACAAACACGATCAAGCCGATCAGGAGCAGCAATACCACATCGAAGGCCAGCAGGAACGGATGATAAAACGCCAGCATCAGCAAACCCACGCCGGTTTGCACCAGCGTGCTCAAGCCGTCCAGCAACAAGGCCGAACCGGCCTTTTGCAAGGTCAGCACGTCGAAAAAACGGTTCACCAATTCGGCGCCGTGGTGAGCGTCGCCGGTTTCGCGCCGCACTCGCGGCAAGCGGTGGGCCAGATCGCTGGCCAGGCGCACGAACACCCGGCGCTGAACGATTTCGACCAGATAGGCCTCGAGCACATGAACCGCGCCGGCGAAGGTCAGAAAGAAAAACAGGATGACCGCCAACACCAGTAGAGGTTGGCCCATGCCGCCCATCGCCACGGTGTTGACCAGTGCCTGCACCGCGACCGGCGACGCCAGGGCCAGCAAGCCGGAGCCCAAGGCCAGCCCCAGCACCAGCCAAAGATCGGGTAAATCGGCGCGCAGCAACTCGACCAAACGCCGCCAAGGCGGCAGATGGCCGTGGCCGTCGGGACTCACCGCGTTGGCCAAGGGCGCCCTGGCTTGTATCAGCCACCACCCGGTCGAACGGTCGCCGCTCAAGCCTAGCAAGCCGGCGACCTCGGCCGGCTTGATCAAACGCTCTTCGACGGCGTCGCCGTGAATCAGCGCGACCCGCACCGAACCGGCCCGAAAGCCCGACAACACCAACCACCCCTCCCGCTCGGCCAGTTCGGCCAGCAACGGGGTTTGCGGCGCCGAGGTTTCGGCGGCGGCGTTCGGCGTGAGTACCGCCGGCTCGAGACGCAGACCCAAACGGTCGGCGAGTTCGGTCAAATTCGCCGGCGGGTCCGGAACCGGTCCGGTTTCCGGCAGCGCCAACAGTCGGCTCAAAAATGCTTGTAAGGTCCGCATCGTTTCACGAGTCCTGATGGATTGACGAATCGGCAGGTGCCGGCCCCATTAAAGTCGTTCGAACGCGCGCGCCGATCCCAAGACCGTATCCAGCCGGGCAACTCCCGCAGCCACGTTTCATGATGGCCGGCGCGACATCACCGCCGTTACTGTCAAGTGAACATCAACAGCGTTGAGCCGAGTGCGCCGAACACCAAGGCCGAGCGCGCCAAGGCCGGCCAATACGCCCGCCCCGCCGAGTTTGCCCGCCAACGCACCGCCAAATCGCGCCGCCAGGCCAGTGCGGCCAGATACGCGGCCCGTGCGACCCGCCACGATCCGTAACCGATCGCGACGATGCCCAGCCAAAACACCGTGATTTCCGCTTGGCGCGGCGATAAGCCGAAGGCGGCCTCCAACCAATGCTCCAACAGCCACTCGACGATTTCTATCGCCACGTGCACGCCGTGGCCGATCAGCGGCAACAGCGTATCGCCGAAGCTCAACATCACCAGCGCGGCGACGAAGTAGGCCAAACGCCGGCCGCCATAACGGCGCTTCGCGGCCGCGTAGGCATTCGCCAAGACGCCGGTCGACCCTCTAACGATTTCGTTAATCATGCTGCCTCCCTAACGACTGTCGCGGCGCCGGCCAGCCGCCGCGAAATTAGCCGGTGTTGCGCATGCCGGCGGCGATCGCGTTGATCGTGCGCAACAGCGGATTCAGCCAAGGACTGTCGCCGGCGCCGGCATCGTCTTCTCGCACCTTGCGCAGCAGGCAGACCTGCAAGAAATTCAATGGCCCCAGATAAGCGTCACGGCGGCGCAATGAGTCGGCCAAGCTAGGGTTGTCGGCCAACAGCCTATCGATTTGCGCCACATCCAACACCCACTCCACGCAGCGTTGATACTCGCCGGCGATCAAACCGTACACGCGTTTGCCGGTTTCCGGGTCCACGCACAAACCTGCGTATTCCCGCGCCAGTTCCATGTCCGACTTGCTCAAGGCCATCTGAGCGTTGCTGAGCAAATTGCGAAAAAACGGCCAGTCGCGGTACATCGTTCGCAATTGCTCCAGCCGCTCGCTTCGACCGGCGCACCAGGTCGATACGCTGAGGCCGACGCCGTACCAAGCCGGGAAGGTTTGCCGCGACTGGGCCCAGGCAAATACCCAGCCAATGGCCCGCACCGACTCTTTGGAGCGGTCCTGTTTCTTGCGGTGCGACGGCCGCGAGC
Source organism: Methylomonas sp. LWB (assembly GCF_001856095.1). Classification (NCBI taxonomy): domain Bacteria; kingdom Pseudomonadati; phylum Pseudomonadota; class Gammaproteobacteria; order Methylococcales; family Methylococcaceae; genus Methylomonas; species Methylomonas sp. LWB. The sequence goes on along the minus strand of NZ_MKMC01000002.1, from coordinate 144,301 downwards.
CGATGTTCAAGCGGCCGATTTCGCCGACCGGCGTCGATTCGTAAAAATAGTCCAAAAAGCCCGGTGTGCGCTCGGTCAATTCGCGATAACTTTGCTCGCCTATCCTCGCCAACTCGTCCATCACCGCCAAATTTTCCGGGTTATCGGGGGGGACCGGTTGCACCAGACTGGCGCTGGCCTTCAACAAACCGGTCACACCCATCGTCAGTTCGTAAATCGCGGTTTCCATGTTGTTATAGCGATAGAACAACACCTCGCCCTGCTCGGTAAACTTGATCTGACCGCGCACGCTGTCGGCGGGTTGCGCCAGAATCGCTTCGTGGGTCGGACCGCCGCCGCGGCCAACCGTGCCGCCGCGGCCGTGAAACAAGCGGCAGCGGATGCCGCGCCGATCGCAAATATCGACGATGCGGCGTTGCGCCCGGTACAAGCCCCACGCCGAAGCCAGGATGCCGCCGTCCTTGCACGAATCGGAATAGCCCAGCATGATTTCCTGACGGCGGCCGGAGGCCTTCAACAAGGTCAGATAAGTCGGCGAATCGAACAAATCGTTCAATACTTCCTCGATCCGGTTCAAGTCGTCTATGGTTTCGAACAGCGGGCTGACGCCGATGTTGCAATACCAATGACCTCGGATCCGACCAACCAAACCGCACTGGGCGGCCAGCAACATCACTTCCAAGACGTGGCTGGCGTGGTGCGTCATCGAAATCACGTATTCGCCAAAGCAGTCCGGGCCAATTTCGCGCCGGCTGCTGGCCATCACCTCGAACAAGGCCAGGGTTTCACGGGTCGCCAACGGCAACGCGCCCGGATCGAACATCAAGCCGCCCGGCGCGGCAATCGCCTCGCCGAGCAGTTCCAGACGTTCCGACTCGTTCATCGCCCGGTAATCGACGCCCAAGGCCGCGCCGACAATATCGGCAACCGCCTCGCTATGCCGGGTCGATTCCTGGCGCACATCCAGATGCATCAAATGAAAACCGAAGGTATCGGCGAGTCGGATCAAGTCATGCAACTCCAGTTCGGCGATATTGGCGTCACCGTGGTTGCGCAGCGACCGGTCGATCACGCGCAGATCGCGCAGAAATTCGCCGACGCTGGGATAGGCGTGGCAATCGGCCGATTCCACGTCGCCGCGCAAACGCCGGGCGATGCGTTCCAGACCCTGCTCTATCCGGTATTTGACGATGGTCAATTTATGTCGGTAGGGCTCTTGCAGATAAGGCCGCGCCAATTCGGCGACCGCCGGCCCCAATGCGGTGCGGTCGGCCTCCAAACTCGCGCTGAATTCGCTCGTCAATTCGCATAAGCCGTAGGAATGCGACAACTGGCCGCGCAACGCATCGAGACGCCGCGCATACTCCATCAGAATCGCTTGCGCTTGCAGCCGTAGCGCTAACACCGTGGTTTCCGGGGTCACGTTGGGATTGCCGTCGCGATCGCCGCCTATCCACGATCCGAACTTCAAGAAACTGGGAATCCGCGCGCCGGCGGCCGCTTCCTCGCCGTAGACATCGACCATCGATTCCTCGAAATTCCGGTAAACCTTGCTGGTCGCCTCGAACAGCGACAGCGGAAAATAAAACAGGCCGGTATCGATTTCGTCGACGACGCCGGGCTTGCGGCCGCGCACTTCATCGGTGCGCAACAGCAACTGAATCTGCGCCTGCAAGCGCTCCAATGCCGCCTTACGGCCCGGACCCTGCCGGCTGCCGTCGATCTGTTCGTGGGTCAAAAACAAATTGCGCAACGCGCCCTTGACGGTGCGGCGCTTGGCCTCGGTCGGATGGGCCGTCATCACCGGCAAGTACAGCAGATCAGCCAACAAGGTTTGGACTTGCTCGGCACCGATGCCGGATTCCTTGAAGGTACATAAGGTGTCGTGGAACGAGCCCGGCCAGAAATGCCCGGTCTGGCGCTGGCGGCGCTGGCCTAGCGAATGCGACTCCTCGGCGATGCTCAACAGGCTGAAATATTGGTTGAACACTCTGACCACCTGGCCGATTTCGTCGGCGTCCAAGCGCTCGACGACATCCTGCAGGGGCTTGCGCCGGGCCGGCGTGTTGTCGCGCATCAGCGCGGCGAAGCGTCGCTGCAATTGCGCGACGGATTCCTCCACATCGCGTTGGCCTTGGTGTTTCAACACTCTGGTCAACATCGAACTCAGCAAACGAATCGAGCGGCGCAGTTGTTTATCGTCGGTATGTTTAGTCACTTAAGTCTCCATCATGGTCAGCGGTTACCGCATCGAGCAGCAAAAAGCGGGCCGGCCACTTTGTCGATAGCGTAACGCTAGTCTTTGGCATTGTTAAATAGAAAGATTAGAATAAATACATCGAAAATTTCTATGCAAAGGCCATGCAGGAACGCATCAATTACCAGCATTTGTTTTATTTTTGGCATGTGGCCCGCGAAGCCAGCATCACTCGGGCCTGCGAAAAACTGCATCTGGCTCAGCCGACCGTCAGCGGCCAACTGGCGGTATTCGAACAAGCTATCGGCGACAAGTTGTTCTTCAAAAGCGGCCGCAAGTTGCTGCTAACCGATACCGGGCGGGTGGTGTTTCATTACGCGGAAGAGATATTCACGCTGGGCCGGGAACTGACCAATACCTTGAAAGGCCTGCCGACCGGGCGAGCTTGGCGCTTGACGGTCGGCGTATCCGACGCATTGCCCAAGTTGGCGGTGTACCGGCTGATCGAACCGGTTTTCCGCTCGCCGGAACCGGTCCAGATTCATTGCTACGAAGACAAGGCCGACCGGCTGTTGGCCGAGATTGCCGTGCAAGGCGTCGATTTGGTACTGTCGGATACGCCGCTGACCCCGGCCAGCGGCGCCAAGGCCTTCAACCACTTTCTGGGCGAATGCGATGTCAGCGTGTTCGGCAGTCCCGGCTTGGCGGCGACTTATCGGGATCGCTTTCCGCGCTCGCTGACCGGCGCGCCGTTCTTGCTGCCGACCGGCAATACCGCGCTGCGGCGCTCGTTGGACTCATGGTTCGACGCCAACGGGATCAGTCCCAACATTCAGGCCGAAATCGAAGACAGCGCGCTGCTGAAGACTTTCGGCGCCGGCGGCGCCGGCCTGTTCGTCGCGCCGAGCGCGGTGGCCGGCGAGATTTGCCGGCAATACGGCGTCGAGGTGTTGGGCCGGATCGAAACGGTGCTGGAACGTTTTTACGCGATTACGCTACGCCGCAAACAGCAACATCCGGCCGTCACCGCGATCCTCGACCACGCCAGGGACGGCTGGTTGTGACGGCGTCTTATTCGCCGTCGCGGTATTGCTCAGCTATCGCCTCGAAGCGGCCTGCCAGCGCCGTCATCGCATCGGTGACGTCGGGATCGAACTGACTGCCGCGCCCCTCCCAGATCAATTTCACCGATTCGGCATGGCTGAAGGCCGGCTTGTAAACCCGCTTGGTAGTCAGTGCGTCGTAGACGTCGGCGACCGACATCAACCGGGCGCTAATCGGAATGCTATCCCCGCGCAAACCGCGCGGATAGCCGTTGCCGTCCCAACGCTCGTGATGGCAATAGGCAATATCGGCCGCGCACTCCAGGAATGCCCCCTCGCCGTCGCCGAATTCGCGAGCCGCCGACACGATCGCGTCGCGACCGGCCTCGCAATGCCGTTTCATGATCACCCACTCGGCATCGGTCAATTTACCGGGCTTCAGCAACACCGCGTCGGGAATCGCCACCTTGCCGATGTCGTGCAGCGGCGCGGTTTTGTACATCAACTCGATGGTTTCGTCGTTCAAGCAATTTCGGAACCGCGGGTGGCCGCGCAGGGCTTCACCCAGTTCGCGCACATAATTTTGGGTGCGACGGATGTGATTGCCGGTTTCGTTATCGCGGACCTCGGCAAGCGCGCAAAACGCCGAGATCACCGAGCCTTGGGCCGCGATCAATTGCCGGTTGCGCTGCAATAACTCCTCGGTGCGCTCGGCCACCAACTGCTCCAGATTTTCGTTGTGCCGGCGCAGCTCTCGCGTGGTATCGGCCAGGGCCAGATGATTGCGCACCCTGGCCAACACCACCGGCGGCGACACGGGCTTGTGAATGAAATCGGCGGCGCCCAACGACAAACCGTATTCCTCGTCAACCGGACTGTCCAGACTAGTTAAGAAAATCACCGGAATGGCGCGGGTGGCGTTATCGGCTTGCAAGCGCCGGCAGACTTCGTAGCCGTCGATGCCCGGCATCACCACGTCCAGCAACACCAAATGCGGCGGACACCGGTCGACCAGTTCCAGCGCCTCGGCACCGTTAGTCGCGAAGCTGGTGGCGTAATGCCTCCCCAGGATGTGGTCCAGTAACTCAATATTGCTCAGCGAATCGTCGACAATCAAAACCCGTTGAGCCTTGTTTTGCGCGCTCATGTTCTACTCCTAAGGTCTACGGTCTTCGCCGAGTGTGGCCAATTCGACCAACGCGGCGTCGTAACGCAATTGTTTGACCGCTTGGACGACTTTGGCGAATTGCTCCGCCAAATTGGGATCGTCCAGCGTTCCTTCTAGTTCGTCGACCAGATGGCGGGCCTCCAAACTTTTACTCCGCAACTGCTGCTCGAGCAAGGCCAGGCGCGGCCAAAACTCCCCCGCCCCACCGCCGCTCGGCGCCGCTGGGACAGCGGCGGCATCGAGTGTCAGCGCGGCCAAGCGCGCCGTCATCGCCTCGCATTCGCTCGCCAGGGTTGCCGCCAACTCGGCCCAGTTTTGGGCGCCGGCGGATTTCAGCAAGCGCCCTAATCGATCGGCCGGACCGGCAATGCTGTCCAGGCCCAAATTGCCGGCCTCGCCTTTCAGATTGTGGGCCAGCTGATAGAGCGCTTCATTATCGCCGTCGCCCGCCAAGCGCCGAATTTGCGCGCCGGCATCGCCATGACGCTCGGCAAAGCGTGCCAACAAGCGCCGATAGAACAGCGGATCACCGCCCATGCGTCGCAACGCCACCCCGACCGAAACGCCCGGCAAGGCCCGCGCCAATCCGGCGATTTCGGCTTCGCTATCGACCGCGGCCGGCGCCGCATCGACGGTCCCGGCCGACTCAAGTATCGTCACCGGCCGCTCTCCGCCCTGCTTGACCCAGCGCGCCAGCACTTCGGCGAGTTCTCGCGGCTCAACCGGCTTGGCGACGTGGCCGTTCATGCCCGCCAACGCGCAAGCCTCGCGATCTTGCGCCATCGCCGCCGCCGTCATCGCGATGATCGGTAAATGCCGGCCCTCCGCCAGGGCCCGAATTCGCCGGGTCGCTTCCAGGCCATCCATGACGGGCATGTGCAAATCCATCAACACCGCATCGAAACGCTGGCGCTGCACCAGATCAACGGCCTCCTGCCCATTGTTAGCCAGCTCCACCGACAATCCGCTTTTCGTCAAAAACTCTCTAGCCACTTGCTGATTGAGTTCGTTATCCTCGACCAGTAGAATCCGGGCGCCGCGTATACCATCCAACAACACCCGGCTGGTTTCGAACACGTCGGCGGTCGGTTTCGACCTAACGTGTTCCTGACGTTGCAGCGCCATCAAAACGTCAAACATTTCAGACGGCGTCACCGGCTTGCCGACAATCGCGTCGATCAAGGCGCCGTCGGTGGCGGCGGCCAGTTCTTCTCGGCCGAAACCGGTCACCATTACCGTAATCGGCGGCCGATTCTCCGGCTTCAGTTCGGCCAAGGCCCGAGCGAACTCCAGCCCGTTCATCGCCGGCATTTTCCAATCCAGGATCAACAAATCGTAGGGTTGACCGTCGCGTTCGGCCTCTTCGAAAAACCGCAAACCGGCGGCGCCGGAGTCGGCGGTCGTCACTTGAAAGCCCCAGCTTTGCAGCATGGTCCGCAGAATCAGCAAAGAGGTTTCCTGATCGTCGACCACCAGCGTCCGCATCGCCCGCAAGTCGTGCAAGCCGCGGCCGGGCTTGGCTCGCGGTTTTTGCGGATCCGGCAAACCCAGCCACACGGTAAACACGAACGTACTGCCGCGCCCCGGTTCGCTGGACAATGCGATGCGGCCGCGCATCATCTCGACCAGGCGTTTGCAAATCGTCAGGCCCAGGCCGGTACCGCCAAAACGGCGGGTGATGCCGGCCTCGGCCTGCACGAACGGCCGGAACAATCGGTTGGCCTGATCCGCCGTCAAGCCGATCCCGGTATCGCGCACCGCGAAGCGCAAGCACACCGCGTCCGCCGTGATCTCTTTTTGCTCGACCTTCAAATGCACTTCGCCGCGCTCGGTAAATTTGATGGCGTTACCGACCAGATTGTCGACAATCTGGCTCAGCCGCAACGGATCGCCGACCAGCCACTCCGGCACGTCCGGGGCCATGTCGATAAACAATTCGATCCCTTTCTCCTCGGCCCGAAACGAAAACAAATCGGCGGTGGCGCGCAAAATATCTTCTAAACAAAAATCGACCGCCTCGATGTCTATCCGGCCCGCTTCGATTTTCGAATAATCCAAAATATCGTTGAGTATGCCCAGCAGAGCCTGCGACGCATTCAATACCTTGCCCAGATAATCGCGTTGTTGTTGACTAAGCTCGGTATCCAACGCTAAGCGGGTCAAACCGATGATGGCGTTCATCGGGGTGCGGATTTCGTGGCTCATATTCGCCAGAAAATCCGACTTGGCGCGGTTGGCGTCATCGGCCAGCTTCCGGGCTTCCAGCAGTTCGGCGGTGCGTTCGTCGACCAAGCGCTCCAGATGATCTCGATAATGCGCCAATTCCTCTTCGTTGCGTTTCCGGTCGGTGACATCCATCCGAATGCCGAGCACGCGTCCGACCGCGCCGTCCGCGCCGCGTTCCACGTTGAAAGCCTTGGCGCTCAACCAACGGTATTCGCCGTCGGCGTGGCGGATCCGCGCCTCGTAGGTGTAGGCGTCGGCTTGCTTGGCCAACACGCTGTTGATTTTGCCGGCCACCATCGCCCGGTCGTCCGGATGCACCCGCTCCAGCCATTCTTCGCGGTCGCCTTGACCATCCTTGGGCGAGTAACCCAACATGCTGTAGTAAATCGGCGAAACCACGAAACGATCGCTGACCACATCCCAGTCGAAAATGCCGATTTGCGCGGCTTCCAGCGTCAGCCGCAAGCGCTCTTCGGACATCCGCAATTTTTCCTCGGTTTGCTTGCGGTCGGTGACGTCCAGCGTGAATCCGTTGACGACGCCGTTGGCGTCGGCCCTGGCCGACAGCGAGAACCATTTGGTATGGCCGCCGGCCAACACGGCGCGGGTTTCGAATTCGCGGACTTCCCGGTCGGATTCCAAAGCCTTGCATAATTGAGTGGAGTCGGCGAAGCGAAAGTCGGCGCCACCATAAGTAGCCATGAATTCTTCGACCGACTCGCAATCGAACTGCCGAGCCATCGTCAGGTTGGCGAACAGGTGTTTGCCCTGGTTGTCGCATTGGAAGACGCCGATCGGCGCGTTTTCGACGATATAGCGGTATTTTTTTTCGTTGCTCTGCCACTTCAGCAGACCGTAACGGGCCGTCAGCATTAATTTCAGCGACAACAGCGCGATCAGCAGACCGGCGGCCCCGTACCAGCGCAGGTGCTCGTACCATTCGGCCAGATAGTCCTGCTCGGCGATGGCCGCCAGTACAAATAAGGGGTAATGGCCCACCCGGCGGAAGCTGTAAAGGCGTTTGACCCCGTCGGCCGGACTGATTTCGACGTAATGACCGCGATCGCTACCGCGCGCGACAAAACCGAGCACCGGGTGGTCGGGAAAAGGTTGGGCGGCGTCCTCGGTCAGCATCGGATGACGCGCCAGCAAGCGCATCGCGTCGTCGCGCAGCACGACCGCGCCGTGTTCGCCCAAATCCAGTGTCGCGTAAAACTTTTCGAAGGAACTCAACAGCGTCACAACGTTGACGACACCGGCAAAGCGGCCGTCCGGACCGTCTATGCGCCGGGTCAGCGAGATTTTTCGCAGACCCAGGGTCTTGGAAATCTGCGGCGGCGAGATCGACAAACCGACGCTGGGGTCGGCGCGGTGGCGTTGGAAATATTCACGATCCGCGATACTGATCGGCGGCTGGCTGTCCAGCGAACTGTAAAGACAATCACCTCGGGCATCGAACACCTGAATCGCGCCGGTTTCGATGATAGCCGCGTCGTTGAGTCTGGCGGCCTTGTCCATCAGCAAACGATGCAGTTCCAACGCGCGTTCGGTCTGGTCGCCCAAGCGCGCCTTCATATCGTCGGCCCGCAAATGGCCCAGTACGTCGTTCAAGATCAAATCGATTTTTTGCACGGTCGCCAGCGCGTGCCCTTCCAGGACCATAGCGATGTTTTCGGTTTCGACCCGGGCGTGGGCAATGCGCTGTAGCCGTTCCTGCCACAGGCTAAATCCCATCAATACCGCAAAGCCGACGACCCCGACCAATCCGGCCAAACTCGCCGTGCCCAGAGAGAAGCGATTGAAAAATCGTGACGTCATCAGCGTCCCCAACCGTTCAAAAAGCCGCGACCCTCATTCAAAAACGTTTGAATCGTCCGCGCGGCGCGTCCGGACGCACGGATTTTTCGGCGGCGGGCCCCGCTGCTTCGCCGATGTCGAAAAACCGCATCAATTCCAACAATTGGTCGGTTTGTCCAGTCATGCCGCCGGCAGTGGCGGCCAACTGCTCGCTGGCCGACGCGTTTTGCTGGGTGGCTTGGTTCATTTGCGACATCGCCGCGTTGATCTGGCTGACGCCAATCGACTGCTCGTGCGAGGCGGCGGCGATTTCCCGAATCAACTCCGAGGTTTTGGCGATGCTCGGCACGATATGGTCCAGCAAGTTACCGGCGCTTTCGGCGGTTTCGACACTGGTTTCGGCCAGTTTGCCGATTTCCCGAGCCGCGACCTGACTGCGCTCCGCCAACTTGCGTACTTCGGCGGCGACCACCGCGAAGCCTTTGCCGTGGTCGCCGGCCCGGGCCGCCTCGATCGCCGCGTTCAAGGCCAGCATGTTGGTTTGGTAGGCAATATCGTCGATGATGCCGATCTTGGCGGCGATCTGCTGCATCGCCGTCACGGTTTGCCGGACTGCCGCGCCGCCGGTCGCCGCCTCTTGCGCGGCCTCGCCGGCCATGCCGTCGGTAATCCGGGCATTATCGGCGTTCTGTTCGATGCTGGCCGCCATTTGCTCGATACTGGCGCTGGTCTGTTCGGCCCCGCTGGCCTGCTGACTGGCGGCGCTGGCCAAGGCTTGCGAAGTGGCGTCGATCTGCTCGGCGGCGTTACGCAACGCATCGGCCGCCAGCATCACCTGACCGATGGTTTCGGCCAGACGGTTGATCGTGTTGTTGACGGTATTTTTAAAGTTCAGGAATTGGCCGCGATAGTCACCGTCCAGGGTTCGGGTCAATTTGCCGCGTTCGACCTCTTCCAGGACCGCGATCGCGGCGCTGACCGGCTCGACGATCGCTTCCAGGGTCCGATTGATTCCGGCGACGATATTGCGATAGGCGCCGCGATGCTGGTCCGCGTCGGCCCTGACTTCCAGTCGCCCGTCGGACACCGCGCCCACCAGTAGTTCGGTATCGGCCACCATGGCCCGCAGGCTGAGCCGGACGCTTTCCATCGCCTTTAGCAACTGACCGGTCTCCTCGGTACGTTCGGTCTTCAGCTCGAAATTCAAATCGCCGTCGGCCATGCGCCGCGCCGCGTCCAGCGCGGGTCGCAGCGACTCGGCAATATGCCGCGGAAATACCCACACAAAGGCCAACGCCAGCGCCAATCCCACCGACAGCGCCGCCAACGACACCCGCACGCTGAACGCCACGTCCGCGCCGGCGGCCGCGCGCAAGCTGTCGGCTTGAGCGTTGACCAACTCGGTCAATTCGTTGATGACCGCCCGGGCTTTCTCGAAATCGGCCTCGCCTTTTTGATAGGGGGCCGGCTTACCGGCTAAAGCCGAGGCGATATTGGCCTGACTTTGCTTGACCCAAGCCTGAAAGGAAGAATCGAAGCGGGCTTCGTACTGGCCGGCATTCGGCAGGTCGGACAAGGCCAGAAACTTGCTGAAGCGAGTACGGGCCTGTTGCAGGTTCTCGGCGTGAAACGCCTTGAGTTTGTCGGCCGCCGCGCTGTCCAAACCGGGCGATTGTAGGGTACGTTCCGCCAGCATCGCCTGATACATGTCGCGGTCGCTTTCCAGCAATACCGCCAGCGCCGGCAATTCGACCTCGCCCAGGCGCCGGGTGTGGTCGCCCAGTTTCGATAGGTAGTTGTAGCCGAGCCCGGCCACCACGACCAACACCAAGGACATCAACGCAATCGGAATCGCGGTTTTCACCCGAATCGACAAGTTCGCAAAACTTTCCATTTCCCCTCCCAGAAGGCTAGCGGCCGATACGCAAAAAACGGCCTCGTGAAGAAAGCATAGACCCGAATCGACCCTAGTTCCGGATTTGGTCGGCGGCGGGTTCGCATGGCTATATAGCGTCCGGTCAACGCTATTACCCAAGCAAGCGACCAAGCACCTGCAAAATCCGGTGCTTAAAACGGAATCCTGGCCCCGAGCTCGACGGTATGATCGGAAATATAGGCTTGGCCGGCGCGGTATTCGTAACGTAAGAAGCCGGCTCGCCCTTCCGGCAAGGTCATCGCCAGCGAACCGCCCAAATTGAAATAGTCCCGGTCCGGGTTCTCGGTGGCGACGCTGAACGAACCGGTACCGGCCGCCGCCTGACTGAAGCGGGCTCGAATCGCGCGGCTGTCGTTCATATACTGATGCACCCATTCGAAACGAGCGCCCGGCGTCAACACCCCCCAGGGGGTACTGACCGATTTGCTGGCTTGCGCGCCTATCGTCGAGGTGACCGACTCCATGGCCTGACGGTCGTAGGTCAAACCCAGACCTCCGCCGCCGGCTTCCCGATAGGCATCGACTTGCGTGTTGATGTACTCCCAACGTAGGTAGGGATTGAGCACGAAACTATCGATGGCGACATCCTTGCCCAGACCCAGGCTGATGCCGTACTGATCGCCGTTGACCGAACTGCGCGCGACGGTATCGATGTCGCTTAAATTCAAGCGCCTGTCCATTTCGAACGCGTGCAATGCATAGCTCATGATCCAATCGACATAAAAGTCGGCGGGGAGAAAGTAGCTGCCGTAGGATGAAAACTCGTAAGCATCGTTGGCCATTTTGCCGTTGTTGCGTTGGTAATCGGTGTTGGCCCCGCCGTAGCCGAACGAGGCGCCCCATACGAAATCGTCGGTAAACCGGTAATCGACGCCTAGCGTGACGGCCTTGCGGTCGACCTTGTAACCCTGTTCCTTATAGCTGGCGTTACGCTGACCGACGTTGAATTGGCCCTTGATGAAAAAGCCCAGCGGACTGTCCCGAAACGGATCTTCGGCGGGATCGTCGCCGGCCGCTCCGCCGCGCGCCGGACTCAAGGCCGCCAGCAAAGCCTTGCCGACCGGCAGGGTCTCGCCGTTGATGTTGATCGTCGAATACCCGAGCAAGGTCGAACCTTGCGACCCCGAATTTCGTAAATTGACGATACGGCCGTGAATAATCGAAAACTGCTTGAACCCGAAATCGATCGCGGCGGCGCCTTGAGCCGCCACTTCATCCGGAATCACCTGGTTCAAATCGTTATTGGTGATGGTCTCGCAACGTGCCGCCAAAGCGCCGCTGGCATTTTCGCAAGCGGAGGTCAGGCCGTCGTAGATGGCTTGTTGGTTTGGCGAGAAGTCCGGGTCGTTGGTCAGATTGGGCGTCGGATTTGGGGTTGGATCAGGCGTCGGCGTTGGATCAGGGGTCGGAGTTGGATCGGGCGTTGGGGTCGGATCCGGGGTTGGCGTTGGCGCGACATCGTTATCGGCGATCGAAATCGTGGCGCCGGAGCCGACATTGATCGAACCGTCGCAGTCAGGCTGATACTGTAAGGTCAGATTGATCGTCTCGCTACTCTCAACCTCGCTGTCGTCGTTAATGTTGACCACGACGGTCGCCGAGCCGTTCTGGACCGCATCCAAGCTGAAATCGCCTCCGGAGATGCTGAAGTCGCTGCCGGCGGTGGCAGTACCACCGCTGGCGGAAACCACGCCGGAGACGAAACAACTACCGTAATCGCTCCGCCCCAATGCCAAATTGACGGTGACCTCAACGGCACCGCCGGCCTCGTCGACGCTGTAACTGCTTGGAGAAAAGTCGAGCGTGTAAGCTTCGACCGCCGGCGGCGCCGAAACCAACGCGGCAAAGGCCGCTAAAATGAGCGGCTTGGACGCGACGTTGCGCGGCTCGAGAACACTGAACGGGTACGCTGGTTTACGATACGCCGGACCGGCGGCTGGGATAGCGCCGCTATCCGGGTTTGCCAAGGGTAATAACATCACGAGATGACACGGTAAAAAAATGACAGCGTTAAAGATAGCCGCTGGGCAGCGTTCTGTGAATGGCGCGGCGGGAAATCCGGAGCGGCGGGCGGAAACCGCGTCCCGTGCGGAACCGCCGGGACGAACGGCCCGAAACGAATCGCGGAATGCGCAATCTCCGGCCTCCCCTAGTGTTTCCAGCCCAACGGCATGCCGGCGATGAGCCGTATTCTGTATTGTTGGGAATTGGGCGCCGGTTACGGCCATATCGCCGCGTTCTTGCCGGTGGCGAGACGGTTGCGACAGGCTGGGCACGACGTGATTTTTGTGCTGAAAAATCTGCAATTCGCCGACGTGCTACTCGGCGACAAGGCTTTCGACTATTTGCAAGCGCCGGTCTATTGGCCGGACGGCCGGCCGCTACCGGCGGCGCTGAATTACGCCGGGATACTGGCAAACACCGGCTACACCGACCCGACCGCGCTCTACAGCCGAGCAAACGCTTGGCGCGCCCTGTATCGGCACCTGAAACCCGACCTGCTGGTGTTCGACCACGCGCCGACCGCACAATTGGCCGCGCGCGGTCTGCCGCTGACCGGGGCGCTGTTCGGCGGCGGCTTTCAAATTCCGCCGGCCAGCCACCCCCTGCCCGCGTTACGTCCCTGGTTACCGACCGCGCCACGCGAGTTGGCCGACACCGAAGCGCGCGTGCTGGCCGGAGCCAACGCCGTCGCGGCTCGGCTGGAAGCACCGACGTTGCGGACCTTGGCGGATTTGTTCGAGACCGCCGAAACGTTTTTGTGTACTTGGCCGGAACTGGACGCCTATCCGCAACGCGTCTCCGCCCGTTATTGGGGCCCGGCGCTGCATGCGACCGCCGGCTCGGAGCCACGCTGGCCGACCGGCTCGGCACTCAAGCTGTTCGGCTACCTGCGCCCGGAGTACCCTGCCCTGGGCCCTCTACTGCAAGCGCTAGCCGCCAGCGGCTGGTCGTGCCTGCTGCACATTCCCGGCGCGTCCGCGGCCTTTGCCGACCAACACGCCGGCGCCAATCTACATATTTGCGCTCAGCCGCTACGCCTGGAAGCGGCGCTCGGGACTTGCGATCTAGCCGTCCACCACGGCGGCGCCGCTACCGGCGCGGCCTGTCTATTGGCCGGCAAACCGCAATTGGTGCTGCCGATGCAGATCGAGCAAGCCATCAACGCCCGCCGCATCGTCGAAGTCGGTGCCGGCATCCAGCTACCGGCCGAAACCCTCAAGCCCAATTTCCGCGCACTGCTCAAGGACCTGAGCGCGCGGCCGAACCACGCCGCCGCGGCCTCAGCTTTCGCGGCGAAATATACCGGATTCGAGCCGGACGCCCAGGCACAAGCCATCGCCGAACGCTGTCTGAGCCTGATCGAGACCCGACCTCAAGCCGACTGAGCGGCGTGTCTGACCGCCGCCCAAGCCGCCCGGCCGAAACCGAAGCTGGTCGTGACGATGCTGGCAAAGGTATACAACTTGAAGACCGCGACCGCCGCGCCGGTCGCGGCCGGGTCGTCGAGCACAGGAAACATCGCCATCAGTAAAAACAGGCTGGAGTTGGTGAACGCCCCGATCACCATGGCCCAACAGGCAATAGCCGGCAGCGGAAAGCGAGCGCCGTAAAAGCCCAGCAGCAACGCGCTCATCAATAAAAAATCCAGATGAGCCTGTAGCAAGCGGGCCGGCTTGCCGGGGAACATAGCCTGGAGCGGCGCCAACTCGAAGTGCAGACCGACCAGACACCAGGCCATGACCAGCGCGACCAACAGCCAGCAACCGGCGCCTTTCAGCAATAGGGGATTCGGATTCGATAAGGAATTCATCGCGGACCTCTAGGAAAAAACCGTATGCTAACGTGCTCGGCGCTCGCCCGCTTGTCCGAATCGGCCCCGACGCTTGACCAAAACGGCACTTACGCCAATAGTATGTTGCGCTCGCCAACCCAGATCAGCCATGACCAAACGCACTGACGACCAGCCCATACACGCGGACTTTTACTCGACCGAGACCATCGCGCCGTCCCACCGGCAGGCCTGGTTGCGCGAAGTCATCGGCCGCGAATACGCCAGAGTCGACATCGAGCCGCCCACCGACCAGCCCTTGTTCAACGAAATGACGATACATCACTGGTCCAATCTGCGTCTGTCGGCGATCCGCTCCAACCCGTTGGGCTTGCGCAGCTTGCCAGGCGAACCGGATTCGGCCAGCCAAGACGCCTATTTCGCGGTACTGCTGCTGGACGGCCGTTACCGCTTGCGCCAGCACGGCCGCGAGGCCTTTCCGCAAGTCGGCGATTGGACCTTATACGACGCCACCCAAGCCCACCGCATCGACTGCCCGGACCGTTTCGCCAAGCTGCTGGTGGCCATTCCGCGCCCCTTGTTGCGTGCCCGCCTGCCGGGCGTCGAACATTGCACCGCGCTACGCCTGCCGGGCGAACGAGGGCTGGCCGCCGTCGCAGGCGCCCTGGCGCGGACCGCGCTGGCGCAAGCCGCCACGTTGAAGGCCGACGAAACCGCGCTGATCGCCGAGCAGCTCCAGGATTTGTTGGTCAAGGCTTTCGCGGAACTGCGGCCGGCCCGCTTCGAATTGTCGGCCAGCCGCGCCGCCGCGCTGGACCGCGCCAAACGTCACATCGAATCGCGCTTGGCCGATCCCGAGCTGAACGCGGCCCGCTTGGCCCGCGAACTGGGGCTGTCCGCCCGCTATTTGAACGATCTTTTCGGCGCCGAAAATACCTCACTGATGCGTTACGTCCGCGAACGCCGGTTGGCGCGTTGCGCGGCCGAGTTACGCGCAGGTCCGCCCGCCTGCCGCAATCTGACCGCCCTCGCGCTACGTTGGGGCTTTAACGACATGGCTCACTTCAGCCGGGTCTTCAAGCAACGCTACGCCTGCCCGCCGCGCGACTACCCAGCCGGCGCCGACGATACGTTCTGACGTTCACCGGCGCGCCACACGCCATTAACCCGCGATCTTTCGACAAGGACTTTACCCGATGA
Source organism: Methylomonas sp. LWB (assembly GCF_001856095.1). Taxonomy (NCBI): domain Bacteria; kingdom Pseudomonadati; phylum Pseudomonadota; class Gammaproteobacteria; order Methylococcales; family Methylococcaceae; genus Methylomonas; species Methylomonas sp. LWB. Next base: position 128,941 of record NZ_MKMC01000002.1, on the reverse strand, counting down.
CCATCCCAGCACTCGCGCCGACCCTGCTTTATAAAGCCTGCAGCCTGGAGGAGTTGCCGTTCGCGACCACCGAGGAACTGGAGGAGTTGGACATCGTCGTCGGCCAGTCGCGAGCCCTGGAAGCGATCAAGTTCGGCGTCCGGCTACGCAAGCCCGGCTACAACATCTTCGCGTTGGCACCCGACGGCACCGGCAAGCTGACCATCGTCCGCGAACTGGCTGAACATGAGGCGCATCGCCAGCCGGTCCCGCTGGACTGGTGTTACGTGCACAATTTCGCGCAGCCGTCCAAACCCAAGGCGATCGGCCTGGAGCCCGGTCAGGGTCGAGCCTTTCAGTCGGACATGGCCGAACTGATCGACGAACTGAGCGTGGCGATTCCGGCGGCGTTCGACGGCGACGAATACCGCTCGCGGGCCGGCGAACTGGACAACGAATCGCGCCAGCGCGAACTCAACGTGTTGAACCGAATCCGCGACGACGCCGATCAGGCGCACATCATCTTCACCGAAACGCCGACCGGTTACGCCTTTCTGCCGGCCGACGACAACAACGAGCCGCTGACGCCGGAACAATTCGGCAAACTCGACAAGGACAAACAACGCCACTACCACGACACGGTGATGGGCTTGCAGGAACGGGTACAGGATGCGATCAAACTGTTTCCGCAATGGCGCAAGGAAACCAAGCGCAAGCTGCAAGCCTTGAATCGGGAGATGGCCGAGCTGGCGGTCAATCACTCGATCGACGAGCTGAAGGAAAAATACGCCAAGTGGCAGCCGATTCTGGACTATCTGACCGCGGTGCAAATAGACATCGTAGAGCATGTCCGCGACTTCATGCCGCACGGCGAAAAAACCCTGTCCTTCCTGGAAATACCGCAGGAACCGCAGCCGTTCAAGCGCTATCAGGTCAATCTGATCGTCGATTTCAGTCGCAAACGCTCGGCACCGGTAATTTGCGAGGATTTGCCGAACTACGCCAATCTGATCGGCCGCATCGACCATCAAGCGCAGATGGGTTCGCTAATCACCGATTTCACAATGATCAAGCCCGGCGCGCTGCACAAGGCCAACGGCGGCTATCTGATTCTGGACGCTCGCAAACTGCTGCAACAACCCTACGCTTGGGAAGCGCTGAAACGTACCTTGCAGGCCGGCGAGATACGCATCGAGTCGCTGGAACGGGCGTTGAGCCTGATCAGCACCACCTCGCTGGAACCGCAACCGATTCCGCTGGACGTCAAGATCATTTTGCTCGGCGATCCGATGTTGTATTACCTGCTGGGTTATTACGATCCCGAATTTCAGGACTATTTCAAGGTCGCCGCCGATTTCGAAGGCAGCATGGACCGGCACGGCGGCACGCTGGAATACGCTCGCTTGCTGGCGACGATAGCCCGCCGCGAACAGCTGCGGCCATTGAGCCGGCAAGCGGTGGCGCGGGTGATAGAACACAGCGCCCGGCTGGCCGGCGACGCCGACAAGTTGCTGACCCATCTGCGCACGATCAAGGATTTGCTGACCGAGGCCGATTACTGGGCCGGCGAAAACGGCCATACCGCCATCGCCAACAGCGACGTACAACAGGCTATCGACCTCAAGACCCGCCGGCTCGACAAGATCCGCGAAAAGCTCTACGAAAATATCCAACGCGGCACGTTGATGATCGATACCGACGGCGAGGTGATCGGTCAAATCAACGGTTTGTCGGTGTTGCAAGTCGGCGATTTCGCGTTCGGCCAGCCGTCCCGCATCACCGCGACTACCCGGATGGGCAACGGCAAGATCGTCGACATCGAACGCGAAACCGAACTCGGCGGCCCGCTACACAGCAAGGGCGTGCTGATTTTGTCGCACTTCATCGCCGCCCGTTACGCCCGCGATACGCCGTTCTCGCTGTCGGCCGGCCTGGTGTTCGAACAGTCTTACGGCCATGTCGAGGGCGATAGCGCGTCGCTGGCCGAGCTGTGCGCGATTTTGTCGTCGCTGGCGCAGGTACCGTTACGCCAGGACTTGGCGATGACCGGCTCGATCAACCAGTTGGGCCAGGTGCAGCCCATCGGTGGCGTCAACGAAAAAATCGAGGGCTTCTTCGACATTTGCAACGCCCGCGGCCTGACCGGCACGCAGGGTGTCATCATCCCGGCAGGCAACGTGCCGCATTTGATGCTGCGTTGGGACGTGGTGCATGCCGCCCAAGCCGGCCTGTTTCATATATACCCGGTCGGCGGCGTCGAGCAAGCACTGGCCTTGCTGACCGGAACGGACATCGGCCGCGCCGACGACCAAGGCCGCTATCCGGCGGATAGCTTCAACGGCCGAATCGACGCCCAACTCCAAGCGTTTAGCCGCTCGGTCCAGGCCTTTTCGGGCCGCGAAGCAAGCGACGGCGGCAAGCCTAGAACCGGTATCGATTGAGTCCAAACGCCCTGGGTTCGATAGTGTTCGCCACCTTCGGACCGTCGGCGGGGTTGCGGCATATGCCCCAACACTGCGGTATATCACACAGTTTTTACCCGGACTCGAACCACCGAGCCGCTGATTCGTCGTCATGAACCACTCGAAAACGTTGGTCCACCGTACAAACCAACGAACCTGGCACGCATTCAGCTTTGGGATTTGCCACGTTTGGCAACTTGGGATCGGCGGCTGGTCGCGGATGGCATTCTCGGAACACGACATTTATCGAATTTTTATCGACCACCGACCGCGGATTCTTGGCTTTTTGCAACAACGCCTGCGTTGCCCGGACACCGCCGCCGACCTGATTCAAGACATCTACCTGCGACTACGCTTGCTGAAGCCGCCGCCGAATAGCGAAGGCGAAGTGCGCGCGTGGCTTTACGCGGTGGCGGCCAATCTGTCGATCGATTATCTGCGCGCCGAGAAACGCCATCACGATTTGCTCGACCACTACCTGGGCGGCGCCACCGAAGTCGATGTTTCCGCGTCGCCAGAGCGCAGCGCGCAAGCGCGGGACGACTGGCGGCAAATCGAATCCGCGCTGGCGGAATTGCCCGATTTATGCGCCGACATCTTGTATCTGAGCCGGATCGAAGGGCTGAGCCACGCCGAAATCGCCGCGCGTCTGGGCATTTCCCTGAGCTGGGTGGAGAAGCAATTGGCCCGCGCCCTACTGCAATGCCGCCAAGCCCTGGACACCTAATATGGTTTAGCCCGCGCCGATTCGTTATAGTGATTTCCCTAAACCGTTTGCCCAGCCGCCGATGACCGATACGCCCGAAACTCTCGAAGACCGCGCGCGCCGCACCGCCGTCGAGTGGCACGTGCGTCTGACGTCCGGCGCGGTCTCGGAGGAAACCGCCGCCGCGTTCGCCGCCTGGCGCCGGGCGGATGCGGCGCACGAGCAAGCCTATCAAGACATCGCCCAACTGTGGCGAATTCTGCCGGAGCCGCTGCTGGCCGATCGTCGCCGGCGACTGGCCTCGGCCAACCGGAAACGGGCCGGCGCCTTGTTCCGGCCCGGCTGGAGCCTCGCCGCGGCCGCGTCGCTGTTGCTGGCGGCGCTGGCCGGTTTTTTCCCAGATTATCTGCAACACCCGCTGGCCGATTACCGCACCCGCATTGGCGAGCAAAGCTCGATCGCACTGGCCGACGGCAGCATCGTTCATTTGAATACCGACACCGCGATCGATGTCTCGATCAACGGCATCGAACGCCGCATCGTATTGCTGCGCGGCGAAGCCGAATTTGATGTCGCGCACGATGCCGGTCGGCCGTTCCGTGTCGCTACTGGCGCCACGACGACCGAGGCCCTGGGCACCCGGTTTATCGTTCGATACGACGGTAAGGCCGGCGCGGTGACACTGCTGCAAGGCAAGGTGCGCAGCAGCCGGCCTTCCGCGCACGGCGCGCAAACCGATAGCGCTACACTGCAAGCGGGTCAACAATTGGCTTTTACCGCCGATAGGCTGGGTACGCCGCAAACAGCGGAATTAAGCAACGCCGACGCCTGGCGGCGTGGTCGCTTGTTGATGAACTTTGTACCGTTGAAGCAGGTTATCGCCGAAATCAACCGCTACCGGCGTAGCCAAATCCGGTTGCTGGACGACAAATTGGCAGAGCGGGAAGTCAATATCGCCGTCGATATCAAGCAGACCGATGCCTGGCTGGAGGCGCTGCAACAGACCTTGCCTATCAAGGTTATCGACGCCGGGCCGTTGGTGTTTTTGCAGTCCTAAGCTGGGAAATTCAGCTGGCTGAGTCGTTGTCAATTGCTAACAACAAGCCTATGATGGCCAACATCTTAGCTATAACTGCGGACGGCCTTATGAAAACCAGTACCATCGCCGATGCCAAAAATAATTTGTCGCAACTGCTCGCTCAACTCGAGGTCAATGAGCCGATTCAATTGACCCGCTACGGAAAGCCCGTTGCCGTTATCCTGTCGCAAGCCGGCTATCGACAACTGATCCAGCCGGAAAAAAAACTGTACCAGGCCATTATGGACTGGCGCGAGCAACTCGATGGGCAGCTAGACATCGGCTTGAGCAATGCCGAACTGGGTGATTTACGCGGCAAGGACAGTGGCCGAGATTTTTCATGGGACGAATAATTTACCTGCTGGATAGCAACATTCTCTCGGAACCGGTACGGCAAGAACCGGATGCCGGCCTCATGGACAAGCTGGCAAAACACGACGGCGAATATGCGACCGCCGCCATTGTCTGGCACGAGCTCAACTACGGCTGTTATCTGCTTCCTGCATCCAAACGCAAAACGCTACTGCTGTCCTATTTAGCCATGCTGCTGAACAGCGGCTTGATCATTCTGCCTTTTGAACAAGCGGCCGCCGAATGGTTTGCCCAGGAAAGAGCGCGCTTGAAAAATACCGGGCAGACCTGTGCTTATGCGGATGGCGAGATTGCCGCGATTGCCGCAGTGAATAATCTAATTTTGGTTTCCCGCAATACTTCGGATTTTGCCTGCTTTCAAAATCTGACTGTTCAGAATTGGTTCTAGTCCAAGCTAAATCCTCTTAATAGAGCTGCGACAATTTGTCACACAGTCATTAGTACGGCTCAGCCAGCCGCCAATCGTTCTCAGCTAGAACCCATCTATACTGAGGACACATCATGAGAAAAACCCGAAACCCAAGCCGGACTGGAAAAACCCAAGCGAAAGGCTCTTCCGCAATCGGCGCATTGCCGCTTTGTCTGGGCTTGATAAGCGCTGCAACGCTGCCGACGGCTCAGGCCGAAAGTCCCAGCGCCACTAGCGAAAGTCGTAACTACAACATCGCCGCACAGCCTTTGTACTCCGCACTCAGCGCCCTGGCGGAACAGTCCGGCGTGCAGTTTGTTTACAACTCGGAGCTGGTCAGGGGCATTCAATCGCTGGGCGTTAGCGGGCAATATTCGCTGGAAGGCGCATTGAAACACTTGCTGTCCGGGTCGGGGATCTCTTATCGATTCAACGACGGCAATACCGTGACATTGCAAAAAACCACTACCCTGGAACCACAATCGGCAACAACAATGCCGGCGGTAACGGTGCTGGGATTGGCGCCCGGCAATACAAGCGATCCTTACGATAAAAGTTACACGGTCGGTAACAGCACGACAGCCACTAAAACCGACACGCCGATCATGGAAACGCCGGCATCGATTCAAGTGATTACCCGTACCGTGATGCAAGACCAGCAAGCCTACCGGCTGCAGGACGCGTTGAAAAACGTCAGCGGCGTACAGTCCTACCATCCGTTCGGCGGCGATTTCGAAAACTACGTGATGCGCGGCTTCTTGCAAACGATGGCCAATTACCGCAACGGCATCCGCATTCCATTCACCAAATTCGATCTTGCCAACGTCGAACGGGTGGAAGTCTTGAAAGGCGCGTCGGCAATGTTGTACGGCTTCAGCGATCCCGGCGGCATGATCAGCACTACGATCAAGCAACCCAGCGCGACGCCGTATTATTCGCTGGAACAGCGCTTCGGTTCCTACGATTTTTACCGCACCGAAGCCAGCGCAACCGGGCCGCTCAGCAAGGAACACGGCTTGAATTACCGGATGGATTTTTCGTATCTGGATGCCGGTTCTTTCCGCGACAACATGGGCAATGACCGGATCTTTTTCGCACCCAGCCTGAGTTGGGATGTCACCCCGGACACCAAACTGTCCTTATCCTACGAGCATCTGGAAGACAACAACGCCTACGATTTCGGCATTCCGGCGATCGGCAACCGCCTAGCGCAAGTGCCGATTTCGCGAACCTACGGCGGCAGTCCCGGCATGAAAAACAACACCCACAACAATTTGATCGACTTTCGTCTCGACCATCGCTTCAGCGACCGGGTCAAGCTAAATGCCGGCGCGGTTTCTTCGCAATACGACAAATACTGGCGAAGCATCTATCTAAGCCGGGTCGATGAGACGCCAGGCAGCACCTTTGGCAACGTCCGCCGCAACGCTTGGTTCGGACCGGAAAAGTCCGAATCACTGACGGCCTGGGTCAACGGCACCTTTGAGTTCGAGACATTTGGCATCAAACACAAAACATTGGTGGGCGGCGAATATTACAACAACCGGATGAACTACCAAGTCACCGACATTCGCATCGGTACGATCAACATCTTTGATCCCAATGTGCCGACGATCACCGCGGCGCAGATCGGCCAATTTGAAAACGCACCCTACGCCTACAATATCGCGACCGAATACACATCCAAGGCGTTTTACCTGCAAGATCAATTGACGCTATGGAACAAACTGCACGTTACCGGCGGATTCCGCTACAACTGGATCGACCGCTACCAATATCTGAGTTGGAACGACGATCCTTACAAGCAGGCAACCCGTACCGACGATCTCGCTAGTCCGCGAGTCGGCATCGTCTACCAGCCGGTGGACTGGTTGTCGCTGTTCGGCAGTTTTTCCGAATCATTCGGGCCAGCCGCCGATTACGCCGACGGCGGCAATACGCTGTACCAACCCTTCACCGCCACCCAATTCGAAGGCGGCCTGAAAACCCAGTTTTACGACGGCAAGTTCACCGCCAGCATGGCGTATTTCGACCTGGAACGCACACAGTTTTTTCAGGACCCGACCAGCGACAATATCTTCAAATCGGTACCGGTAAAAGGTAAAAGCAAGGGCGTGGAAGTGGACATGCAAGGCCAAATATACGCTGGTTTGAGCATGATAGGCAGCTATGCGTACACCGACGCCACCATTACCAGCGACGTCACCACGCCGGCCAACGTTGGCAATCGCTTGCCGTTCGCACCGGTGCATCAAGGCAATCTGTGGTTGAAGTACGATTTCAGCGAGGGCTGGCTAAACGGCTTCAGCCTAGGCGGCGGTGTGTACACCGCCGGCCGCCGCTACGGCGATGCCGCGAACAGCTATTACGACCACGCCTATGCTCGGCTGGACCTGATGGCCGCCTACCGTCGCAAACTGGGCGACACGACTCTGACCACGCGGGTCAACATTAACAACGTCAACGACGCCGATTACTTCGCGATGCGCTCGCGGCGCAGCAACTTGCCGGCTGAACCAATGACGGTGATGGGCTCGATCAAGTTGGAGTATTAAGCGGCGCTGCCGAACCGTCACGCAGGTTGAGCTGGGCGTTAAACCGAAGGTTGATGGGGTGAGGCACGAACCCCAACATTTTTGGACTCTCAATTGCCGGCATCGCTGATGTTCTGTTGCCGATAGCTGGAGGATTATTTTGATGTCGTTGGGTTGGGGTTCCTGTCGCCCCCTACGCTCTCCCAGCAAAAATAGACTGGGAATTTTCGGGGCCTAAACGTCATATTCGGGAATCGGTGCCAATTATTTTTTCCGGTTTCCATATGCGAGGGACTAAGCAGATGGACTCAATCAGATTTTTCATAAGGCGGCTGTTTTAATTCGCATATTTTTCGCACCATTTACATGACCGTTTTGCTATCCCCATGAACGCCACCTCCCAGCAATCGCCCTCGAACATTCCGACGAGCCCGCAAAACCGGCCCTTGTCCCGCCTGAAAGCCCGCCGCAAACGCTGGCTGGACGTGCATTTGTGGCTGGGCTTGACCTTGGGATTATTGCTGTCGATTTACGGCATCACCGGCAGTTTCCTCGTGTTCTATGCAGAGATCGACGAATGGCTGCATCCCGATTTACTGACGGTCGAACGGCCCGAGGATGGCGAATACCAGCCGCTGGCGAACATCTTCTCTGCAGGTAAAACCGTGATGCCTCCGAACGCGAAACACGTATTTTCGGTCTACCCTCGCAATGAAAACGCGGCATTCAAACTGCGTTACCAATTTCCAACTTCGGACAGCGAAAGCGAACGTTGGATTGTCGGCGTCAACCCGTATACGGCGCAAGTCACCGGAAAAATGTTGCTGACCCGTTCGGGCGATTGGCTGCCGGCCACCTTCATTGACTGCGTGTTCGAATTGCATTACGCGCTGCTGATTCCGTCCGAGGACATCAGTACGGCGATTGTCGGTATCTCGGCGGCATTGCTGATCATCTCGACGCTGACCGGCCTGATCGTCTGGTGGCCACTGACCGGGCATTGGCGGCAAGCACTGACGTTTAAACCCGGAGCCGGCAGGGTGCGTTTCAATTACGACCTGCACAAAACCAGCGGCTTTTACACCTTGCTGGTGATGGTGCCGGTGCTGTTCTCCGGCGCGTACCTAGTCCTGCCGCACAATGTAGTGCCAGTGCTGGAATTGTTCTCGCCGGTAACCTACCGCTATTGGTTTCAATCCGCGGCGCCCAAGCCGGATGCGCCGGCCATCGGCATGGACGAAGCGGTGGCGATCGCATTGAAACAATACCCAACAGGCCGGCCGCACTGGATTTACGGCGCGCCGAATCCAAACCAGACTTACACGGTTTGCCAGGACGGCGTCGATGCGCCCGGTAGCCTATTGGAACGCCGCTGCACGGTGATTGACCGTTACAGCGGTAAGATTCTGGATCTGGACGACCCCAGCCTGCCGACCGCTACGGCCGGGGAAATCTTCACCCACTGGCAATGGCCGCTGCATTCCGGTCAGGCCTTCGGGATGACCGGGCGGATATTGGTGTTTCTCACCGGCTTGGCGTGTCCAACGCTGTTTGTCACCGGCTTCATCCGCTGGCGGCAAAAGCGACGGCCTAAACGCCACCCGAGTTGATTCCCGACACAACGGTAAGCGCCCTCCTCGACGTCCTCATTGCTTCGCCGCCGTCAAACTTGGCTAAACTTATGATCTCCGGTCCAGCCAAACGGGCCAAGCTCTCATTTTTTCCGTTCAGCCAAGGACAGACGGCATGCGCATCTCGCAAAAACTCATCTTCGCGTTCGTCGCGGTATTCCTATTAACCGCCGTAGTCGGCGGTATCGGCATGGTCGGGCTGAATCGTATTGCCGACACGCTGGAACATACTCACCATGTTTTGTTGCCGCAGATCCGCCACACCGAGGCGATGAAGTCGGCGCTGATCGACTACCGCAACCGGGAAACCCAGCTGCTGCTGACCCGCTCCGCCGACGAGATTGCCGAAACGCTAAACCGGATGAACAAAAATTCGGCCGACTTGCAAAGTCACGAACAAGCCTTGCTACCGCTGCTGACCGGCGCCGACGAAATCGCCCGCCACCGGCTCTACCGGGATAAATTGCAAGCCTATCTGCAAAGCCACCAGCAATTCGAAACCTTGATCAAAGCAGGCGAATACGAGTCGGCGCTGAGTTATTTTCGCGGCGCCGGCCGCTCCGCGTTTCGCGAGTTGCTGCCGACGATAGACGTCTTGGTCGAAGCCAGTCTAGCCAATGCCGACAAGGCCGAGCAAGACGCCAATACGCTGACCGAGTCCAGCCAAACGCTGACCGTCGCCGTCACGTTGGCCGTGTTGCTAACCGCCATCGGCTTGAACGCCTGGTTGTTCAAAGCCATCGTGCCTCGGCTCAGACATATCGATACGACGACGACGGCAATCGCCGAGCGCCTGGATTTTTCGTTGCGAGCCAACGTCGACAAGCACGACGAAATCGGCGAAACCGCCGACGCGGTGAATCGGGTCGCCGCCGCGATACAAGCGGCGCTACGCGATCTGCTGAACGGTATCGCCGACAACGCCAGTAATGCCGAACGGCTGCTGACGACAGCCGATCTGGCCTCGCAAAGCTCGGAACGCCAGTCGGAAGCCGCCGCCAGCATGGCCGCGACGGTCGAGGAGTTGACGGTTAGCATCAATCAAGTGGCGGAGAACGCCGCTCGCGCTTTCGACCTGGCCCACCAGTCCGGCGATGCCGCCCGTAGCGGCGGCGCTGTCATTGCCGATTCGATCCGGCAGATGCGGGAAATCGCCACGCGCATCGAACAGACTTCGATGTCGGTCCAGCATCTGGGCGCCGCCTCCGAGGAAATTTCCGGAATTATTCGAGTCATCCGCGACGTCGCCGAACAAACCAATTTGCTGGCGTTGAATGCCGCGATCGAGGCGGCGCGAGCCGGCGAACAAGGCCGCGGTTTCGCGGTGGTGGCCGACGAAGTTCGTAAGCTGGCCGAGCGTACCGCGGTGGCAACTCGCGACATCGGCGTCAAAATCACTGCCATTCAAGCCGGCGTCAAGGATGCCGGGGCCCGAATGACCGAAGCGGTCGCGTTAGTGGAAACCGGCGTCGCCGTCGCCGACGGCGCGGGAAATTCGGTGAAATTGATCACCGAACGCACCCAAGATAGCGAAGCCGAAGCCAATGCGATTTCCAGGGCGATCCGCGAGCAGGGCGAAGCCAGCCAGCAAATCGCGGTGCATGTCGAGCAGATCGCCCGAATGAGCGACGAAAACAGCGATGTGGCCGAACAAACCGCCAAGCTGTCGCGTAATCTGGCCGGCATTGCTACCGCGATGCGCCAGACCGCGCAACGTTTCAAGATTTAGCCGGGCAGAGCGCTGGGATTGCGCGAAGCTCGAAACTCAACAGCGCCATTTCGCGCCCGATTCAAGACGGCAATCGCGTCACGACCCCGAAGCGCGCCGGTCGGCCGATCCAGCCACCGGATTTCCTTAACCCGCGGCCAGTCGGCGCGGGCATGAGAAAACCGATTATCTGGCTTGCCAGCGCAAATCCAACGTAAACGGAAAGTCTTTGTTGATATCCTCCGCCGGCACGTCGAAAGGCGCGACGCTGGGCGTATGGCCGTGTTGCCAGAAACGGCTGACCCGGCGCCCCTCGGCTTCGTAGGCGTTGACCGGCAAGGTCTCGTAACTGCGCCCACCCGGATGGCTAACGTGATAGGTGCAACCGCCGATAGACCGGCCGTTCCAGGTATCGATCAAGTCGAACACCAGCGGCGCTTGCACCCCTATCGTCGGATGCAGCGCCGACGGCGGATTCCAGGCGCGATAGCGGATACCCGCCACCATCTCGCTTTGCTTGCCGGTGGCGCGTAGCGGCACCAAGCGACCGTTGCAAGTCAATGCGTAGCGATCGCCCATCGTGCCGCTCAGCGTGACTTGCAAGCGCTCGACCGACGAATCGACGTAGCGGGCCGTGCCGGTACTGGTGATTTCCTCGCCCAGCACGTGCCAGGGTTCGATGGCTTGATGCAATTCCAGATGCAAGTCGCCGACGCGTAGCGTGCCGATGCGCGGGAAACGAAACTCCAAAAACGGCGCAAACCATTCGGCCTTGAACTCATAGCCGGCGCTCTGCAAATCGCGCACCACATCCTGAATGTCGGCCGCCACGAAATGCGGCAACATAAAGCGGTCGTGCAATTGGGTGCCCCAGCGCACCAGCGGCTTTTTATAGGGCTGACGCCAAAACCAGGCCACCAGCGTTCTCAGCAGCAGCATCTGCATCAAGCTCATCCGGGCATGCGGCGGCATTTCGAAGGCGCGCAGCTCCAGCAGACCCAAGCGGCCGGCGTCGGCGCCCGGCGCGTAGAGCTTATCGATGCAAAACTCGCTGCGGTGGGTATTGCCGGTCATATCGACCAGCAAATTGCGCAGCAGGCGATCGACCAGCCACGGGGCCATCACCTCGCCATCCGGCATTTGCTGGAAGGCGATCTCCAACTCATACAAACTATCGTTGCGGGCCTCGTCAACCCGCGGGGCCTGGCTGGTCGGGCCGAGGAACAAGCCGGAGAACAAATAGGACAGCGCTGGATGATGTTGCCAATAGGTAATCAAGCTGCGCAGCAAATCCGGCCGGCGCAACATCGGGCTGTCCACCGGCGTGATCCCGCCCAACGTGACGTGATTACCGCCACCGGTGCCGGTGTGACGGCCGTCCAACATGAATTTTTCAGTGCCGAGCCGGGTCAGCCGAGCTTGTTCGTAAAGCGAAGTGGTGTTGAACACCAGTTCCTTCCAATTGGCGGCCGGATGAATATTGACCTCGATGACACCCGGATCGGGGGTTACCGGCAAGCGCAACAAGCGCAAATCGTGCGGCGGTTGGTAGCCCTCGATAACGACCGGCATTTTCAGCGCGGCGGCGGCGGCTTCGACCGAGGCAACGATATCCAGATAATGCTCGAGCTCCTGGGTCGGCGGCAGGAACACATAGAGCCGGCCCTCGCGAGCTTCGACCGTTAATGCGGTGTGCGGCGTCCAGCCGCCGGCGTGCGGCGCGCGGTCGTCGGCCGACGCCATTTCGTTCGGGTGCAGCGGATCTTGTTTGACCGTCTTGCTATAGCGGCGGCTGACTTCGGAATCGATGTCGCCGAGCGGCGGCACCGCGTCGTACAAGCTGCGTTCGATCAACGGATCGCGATCGGCCGCCGCCACCCAAGGCAGACTATTCAACGGCAAACGCAGCCCCATCGCCGAATCGCCCGGCACCAGAAACATGTCGCCGCGTCTGAACCGCCAGGGACTGCTGCACCATACACCGGCGCGGTAATCCCAGTACAACGGCAACGCGTAACCGGCCGGCGCGCCGAGATCGGCGCTCAACACCTTGACCAGGCGCTGGCGTTCCAGATCGTCCTTCAAATCGGCATGGCTGAAATCGATATTCTCCGGCAACAATCCTTCGTGCAGCAGGTAGTACAACGGATCTTCGTAACCCGGCAGGATGCAATCGCCGCGCAGCCCCAAGCGTTTTGCCAATTCGCGGATAAAAGCGTCGGCCTGCTCGCGGCCGTAACCGTAGTCCTTGGTTTCATCGGCGAACAGTGCCGGATTTTTCCATACCGGCACACCGTCCTTACGCCAGAAGCAGGCCATTTGCCAGCGCGGCAACGGTTCGCCCGGATACCATTTGCCCTGCCCGAAATATAACATGCCCCCCGGTGCGAATACCTCGCGCAAACGCCGGAGCAGTTTGCCGGCCAGCTTGCGCTTCTCGGGACCGTCGGCGGCGGTGTTCCATTCCGGCGCGTCCATGTTGTCGATGGACACGAAGGTCGGTTCGCCGCCCATCGTCAAGCGGACGTCGCCGAGACTCAATTCGGCATCGACCTTTTCACCGAGCAGATCGATCTCCTCCCATTGCCGGTCGGTATAGGGTTTGGTCACGCGCGGGTCTTCGTAGATACGGCTGACCCGGTTGGAAAACTCGAACGACGTTTCCGCCTTGCCGATGAAGCCGCCGCTGACCGGCGCCGCGCTGACATAGTCGGCGGTACAGGCCAGCGGAATATGGCCCTCGCCGGCGAATAGGCCGGAAGTCGGATCCAGACCGATCCAGCCGGCGCCGGGAATGTAAACCTCGGTCCAGGCATGTAGATCGGTGAAGTCTTCCTCGGTGCCGGACGGTCCGTCCAGCGCCTTGACGTCGGCGGTCAACTGCACCAGATAACCGGACACAAAGCGCGCCGCCAATCCCATATGCCGCAACACCTGCACCAACAGCCAGCCCGAATCCCGACAAGAACCTACTTTACGCTCCAGGGTTTCCTCGCAGGTCTGCACGCCGGGTTCCATCCGGATCGAATACGTCACAGCCTTGTGCACGGCTTGATTGATATCGACCAGAAAATCGACGACGCCGCGTTCGCGCCGATCCAAGGTTTTCAGAAATTTGCCCAACAACGGACCGTCGTCCTTGACTTCCAGATACGGCGCCAATTCCTTGGCCAATTGTTCGGGATAGCCGAACGGGTATTTTTCGGCGTATTCCTCCAGGAAAAAGTCGAACGGATTGATCACCGTCATTTCGGCGATTAGATCGACTTCGATCGAGAATTCGCGAGTTTTTTCCGGGAACACCAGTCTGGCCAGGTAGTTGCCGAACGGGTCTTGTTGCCAGTTAATGAAGTGCTTGTCCGGCTTGATGGTCAGCGAATAGGCGCTGATCGGCGTCCGCGAATGCGCGGCCGGCCGCAGCCGCAGTACGTGCGGACTGAGCTGTATCGATTGGTCGTAGCGGTAACAGGTCTTGTGATTGATCGCGACTTTGATGCTCATGGAGTGACCACTGGGTTGGCGGCTTCGCTTTCCGCTTGCAGCAGCCGCAGATTTTCCTCGACGCCGGCGGCATGGGTCAGCTCGGCGACGTTTTGTTTGGTGAAAAAGCCGTCGAAATCGCCGAAGCGCTGCACGTATTCGACAATCAGAGACGAGTGTTCCGAGGCGCTGGAAAAAATCTGCTTCAAGCCTTCCTCGCGCGAGCCGATCACGTCGAGCAAAAAGTCCTTGCCCTTGGCGCGAATCGCATCGACCACGTAGTCGATGTTGGCCCGGCCGCCGGTATCGCCGTCGGCGACGCCGAGCGCCACGTGATGTAGGCGCGGCCCGTAATTGCGGACGAAATTTTCGGTCGGCGAAGGCAGACCGACCAAATGATTGACGAAATAGGGTTGATTGGCGGCGGTAAACACCTTGGCCGGACTGAAACTCTCCTCGGCGTAGTGAATGCTTTTGGTGACGTTGGTCGACGAGTTCTGGTTGGCGATATCGTAAGAACCCCAATAGAAGTAACTAGACAAGGTCAGATACTCCAGGATTGCCACTTCGCGATTCTGGCTGTACACCCGAGTCGCCAGATGGTCGATGGGCTGAATCAGCCGCTCCAGACCCAGCTCGGCCTGCATTTCCTTGGCTTCCAGATAGCCGCGATTGACGTCGTCGCGAATAATACTGTTACCTAATGCGTAGACTCGCAGATCTTCGGGCGGCCGTTCCCAGTAGCCGACGATATTGTGGGTGTATGGCGAGGGCTTGACGATGGCCATGTTGCCGGGCAAACCCAGCTTACGGATCTGGTCCTGGTTAAAGAAGCGAATCTCCCGCGACTTTTGCTGTTCGACCACCTCGTGCAGGTTGCTGACCCGAAACACTTCGCCCATGTAGCGCGAATTGGGTTTGTGGGCGCCGATCGGGTAGACCTCGTTCAAGGCCCGAAAAATATCGCCGCGCCCCGCATCGCGCACTTCGCGGACCAGCAGATCCGGCGAATTCATGTCGATACGCAAAATATGGGTCCAATGCGATTCGGTTTCCAAGGTCACCAAATAATGGTACGGCGTCATCAGCGCCAGTTCGCTGACATAGGCGGCCGAACAACCCGGCTCGACGGTAATCATCATCGCGTCGATCTCGCGGATCATCTCGGTCAGGCCGGTGCGGTCGCGGTTTTCCAACAGTTTGACCAGAAATTCGTCGAACCAGGCGGAATTGGCTTTGTCGCCGTGCCTGGGGTGGATCAGTGAATTGATCATCCAATTTCCTCGTGAGTGTAACTATCCATTAACCGAACCGGTCTTGCCTCTAGGGGCGTTTTTCAGGACGGACCGTTCAGAAAGGTACGCTGTATCTCGACGCCCAACGCATTGTTGCGGACGATGAAATCTTGTAGAAACGCGTGCAAACCGGTGCGAACGATGTCGCTCATCCGGCCGAAATGCAGGCGTGCGTGGTTTTCGCCGGCCAAGCGCAGACATTCTCGACCGCGCCGGCCGCACAACTGTTCCAGGATCGGCGCCAGTTCGTCGTAGCAGGCGTGTAGCGAACGCGGCATGTCGTCGCGCAACACCAGCAATTCAGCGACTTTCCAGGGCTCCAGCGTATCGCGAAACACTTTCTGGTAAGCCTCGAACGCCGATACCGACCGCAGCAAGGAGCTCCATTCGTAATAATCGACTTCGGTGGTTTGATCGGCGTCGGGCAACAACAGTTGAAATTTGGCGTCCAGCAGCCGCGCGGTGTTGTCGGCCCGTTCGACGAAACTACCGATCCTCACGAATTTGTAACCGTCGTCACGCAACATCGTGCCGAAGGTAACGCCGCGAAACAAGTGCGAACGGGACTTGACCCAATCGCAGAACTCGCCGATTTCGGCTTCGGGCAAGCCACCGCGGATGCGTTGCCTTAGCTCTATCCACAACGCATTGACGGTTTCCCACATTTCCGAAGACATCGCGACCCGCACGGCGCGGGCGTTCTCGCGCGCCGCGCCCAGCGCGCTGACGATGCTGGACGGATTGCGTTCGTCCAGCGCCATGTAGCGAATCACGTTGGCGGCGGTATAGGTCCCGTAATCGCGTTCGAATACCTCGATATCGTCGGCGATCAGCACCGGCGGTTTCCAGCGCGCGGCTTCGTCGTAAGGACTGTTGGCGACCAGCGACATCCGGTAGGTGACATCCAGGACCCTGGCCATGTTCTCGGCGCGCTCGATGTAGCGCGCCATCCAGTACAAATGGTCGGCGGTGCGGCTCAGCATGGTTTGTCCTCGTTCAACACCCAAGTGTCCTTAGTCCCACCACCCTGCGAGGAATTCACGACTAGCGACCCTTCCCGCATCGCGACCCGGCACAAACCGCCGGGTACCAAGGTCACGGTCTTGCCGGACAGCACGAAGGGCCGTAGATCCACGTGGCGCGGCGCCACGCCGGCTTCGACTAAGGTCGGGCAGGTCGACAGCGCCAGGGTCGGCTGGGCAATGTAATTATCCGGATCGGCCAGAATGCGATCACGAAACTCCAGAATTTGCTGCTTGGAAGCGGTCGGACCGACCAACATGCCGTAACCGCCGGAACCCTGTACTTCCTTGACCACCAGTTCGTCCAGGTGCTCCAACACGTATTTGCGGTCGTCTGCTTCCGCCAGTTTGTAGGTCGGCACGTTGGACAGGATCGGTTCCTCGCCCAGATAGAACCGAACCATGTCCGGCACATAGGTATACGTGGCCTTGTCGTCGGCAACGCCGGTACCGATCGCGTTGGCCAGCGTCACGCCGCCGTTGCGATAGGCTTCGACGATACCCGGCACGCCCAATAGCGAATCCGGCCGGAAGGCTTTAGGATCGATGAAGTCGTCGTCGATACGACGGTAAATCACATCGACCTGCTTGGGACCGTCGGTGGTGCGCATATACACCAGATCGTCCTCGACGAACAAGTCCTGGCCCTCGACCAGTTCGATACCCATTTGCTGCGCCAGAAACGCATGTTCGAAATAGGCGCTGTTGTAGGCGCCCGGCGTCAGCAACACCACCGTCGGATCTTGCACGCCGGGCTGAGCCACCGCTCGCAGATTGTTCAACAACACTTGCGGATAGTGCTCGACCGGCGCCACCGCATAGCGGCGGAATAATTCCGGGAACAAGCGCATCATCATTTTGCGGTTCTCCAACATGTAGGACACGCCGGACGGCGTCCGCAAGTTGTCCTCGAGCACGTAGAATTGATTCTCGCCGGTCCGCACAATATCGATGCCGGCGATGTGCGCGTAGATACCGCCCGGCGCCGCGACGCCCTGCATCTCCGGGCGGTACATTTCGTTTTCCAGCATGGCGGCGGGCACGATGCCGGCCTTGACGATTTCCCGATCGTGGTAGAGATCGTTCAGAAACGCGTTTAAGGCCCTCACCCGCTGAATCGCGCCGTCGGCCAATTGCCGCCATTCGCTGGCCGCCAGAATCCTCGGCACGACATCGAACGGAATCAGCCGCTCGGCGCCGGCCTCGTCGCCATAGACGTTGAAGGTGATGCCAACCCGGCGGAACAACATCTCCGCCTCTCGGGACTTTTGCATCAGCTGGGCCTGATCGATGCCGTCCAACCAGTCCGCAAAGGGTTGATAGAGCGCCCGCACGCTGCCGTCGGGTGTCCGCATTTCGTCGAAATAATTCAGTGGCTTCATAGGCTCCTTACAGCAATCCACATGCCAACCCGGTCAAACGATGGCGAACCGGTCCGGACGGCCCAACGCGGCCGACTAACGCACCAAATTGGCGCAAACCCAGCGCGCCCTCGCCCCAAAACGACCACTCGGCGCAAATACGTTGGCAATTTCGCCGGCTTTGACTATCGTAAGTGACTTGTACCACCATCCGCGATTCAACCAATGAATAAAGCCCAAATTACGTTATTCGGCGAAGTGTTGTTCGACTGTTTCCCCGACGGCAGCCGGGTACTGGGCGGTGCGCCGTTCAACGTCGCTTGGCATCTGCAAGCCTTCGGCGACCGGCCCCGCTTTATCAGCCGGGTCGGCGGCGACGCGGCGGGCAACGACATCCTGGCCGCGATGACCCGCTGGGATATGGACCCGTCCGACCTGCAAATCGACCCGACTCGGCCGACCGGCACCGTGGCGGTCAGCATAACCGACGACCAACCCGATTACCAAATTCTCGACCGCCAAGCTTACGACTTTATCCAGCCTGTCCAGCCGGGGACCGGCGACGGCCTGCTCTATCATGGCAGTTTGGCGCTACGCGGCGAGGTTTCGGGCCATACGTGGACCGATCTAGCGAGCGCCTGGCGCGGGCCGGTGTTTTTAGACGTGAATTTGCGCGCGCCGTGGTGGCAACCCGGCCGCATTTTCGATTTGATCGCCGGCGCCGATTGGCTGAAACTGAACGACGCCGAGCTGGCCCAACTCTTCCCCGGCACTCAGGATATCGCCGACAAAATGCGCCTGATCGTTCGAGAATTCGATTTGCAAGGCATTTTCGTCACCTGCGGCGAAGAAGGCGCGCTAGCTCTGACGCCCGACGGCGAACTACTCGGCGTCACCCCGAACGCCCGGCTCGAAGTCGCGGACACGGTCGGCGCCGGCGACGCCTTCGCCGCCGTGCTGCTGCACGGCATCGCCTCCACTTGGCCCTTACCGCTAACGCTACGCCGCGCGCAGGATTTCGCGTCCGCGCTGGTCGGCAGGCACGGCGCGACAGTCGAGGACCCCGCTTTCTATCAACACATCCTGGCCGGCTGGCAATAATCCCGCCGGGCGGGCAGACCGCGATCGCGGCGAGGGTCCAAACATTGGCCCAAGCCTGTATTACATTTCACGTAATCTTCAGCAAACCGTCACGCATCCTTAACCCAGTGTCGGCGTTTTAACGCCAAAATGATCGCCGGCTCAAGCACCCGCGCGGCTCGGCTCGGCCGGGCTTCAGACCGGGTCGGGCCTAGCCGGGCCAAGCGCCCGTTCGCGTCTACATTTTTTTTCCGAGATACTCCGACCATGTTCAGAAGACGACCCCTCTTCAAACCGGCACTGACCACGCTGGCCGCGCTGGGCTTATTCGGCGGCGCTCAAGCCGCCACGCCGGTATTCATCAACGAAATCCATTACGATAACACCGGCACCGACAGCGGCGAAGCCGTTGAAATCGCCGGCCCGGCCGGTACCGACCTTAGCGGTTGGTCGTTGGTGCTCTACAACGGCAACGGCGGCGCCAATTACCGAACCGCGACGTTAAGCGGCGTCATCGCCGACCAATCGGGCAGCGGCTTCGGAACCTTGAGTTTCGGCTTTCCGACCGATGGCATTCAAAACGGCGCGCCGGATGGGATCGCTTTGGTCGATGCCAATCAGGTCGCCGTACAATTTTTAAGCTACGAAGGCACGTTCAACGCGGTTGGCGGACCGGCCGCCGGCCAAGCCGGCACCGACATCGGCGTGTCCGAGTCCAGCGCCACGCCGGTGGGATTTTCGCTGCAATTGCAGGGTAGCGGTCAGGTTTACGAAGACTTCCTTTGGGCTAGCGCATCCGACGACAACTTCGGCGCCGTCAACGCCGGTCAAAGCTTTGCCGCCGCGCCGCCGGACTCGACCGACAAATGCGGCGATCCCGCCACCGCGATTAGCGCGATCCAAGGTAACGACATCGACAGTCCGTTGGTTGGCACACGCCAGACGATAGAGGCCATCGTCACCGCCGATTTCAGCGGCGGCGCCAAACTGAACGGCTTCTTCGTCCAGCAAGCCGACGGCGAGACCGACGCCGATCCAACCACTTCGGAAGGCCTGTTCATAGCGGCGTCCGCATCGATCCATGTCGGTGACCGGGTACGCATTTCCGGCAACGTCGCCGAAACCTACGGCATGACTCGACTGGAAAACGTCTCGCCGCCGCAAGTCTGCGCCAGCGGACAGGCGCTGCCGGCCGCCGTCGCGGTCGAGTTGCCGTTCGGCCCGGACAACCGGCAGGAAAGCCGAGAAGGCATGCTGGTAACCCTGCCGCAAACCCTGACCGTCACCGAAAACTACAATCTGGCTCGCTACGGCGAATTCCTACTCTCGTCGGGCGGCCGTCTGCTAACGCCGACCCAAGCCGCCGAGCCCGGCGCGCCGGCCCTGGCCATCGCCGCGCAAAACCTGGCCAATCAACTGCTGGTTGACGACGGCGCCAATCTGCAAAATCCCGATCCCGTGATTTACCCCGAGCCGGCCGGTCTGAGTGGCGCCAATACTTTAAGGGTCGGCGACAGCGTAAGCGGCGCGACCGGGATCTTGGCGTACGACTTCGGCGCCTACCGTTTGCAACCGACTCAAACATTGACGCTGAATGCGGACAACCCGCGCGACCAGGCGCCCACGCCGGACCGACGCACATCCTTGACCGTCGCCAGCTTCAATGTCTTGAATTATTTCAACGGCGACGGCAACGGCGGCGGCTTCCCAACCGCGCGCGGCGCCGACAGCCCGGCCGAATTCGCCAAGCAACGCGCCAAAATCGTCGCGGCCCTGACTCGCCTAAACGCCGATGTGATCGGCCTGATGGAAATCGAGAACGACGGCTACGCCGCCAACAGCGCGATCGCCGACCTGGTGGCCGGGCTAAATCAAGCCGCCGGCCCCGGCACCTATGCCTATATCAACCCGGGCGTCTCGCCGGTGGGCAGCGACGAAATCGCCGTGGGTCTGATTTACAAACCGGCCAAGGCCTCTCCGATCGGTCCGGCGGCCATTCTGAGCTCAGCCTTCGACCCGGCATTTATCGATACCAAGAACCGGCCGACCATCGCCCAGACTTTCCGCGACAAAACTTCCAACAAGTTGCTGACCGTCGCGGTCAACCACCTGAAATCCAAGGGATCGGCTTGCGACGATGTCAACGACCCGGATACCGGCGATGGCCAAGGCAATTGCAATCTGACTCGCACCGCCGCCGCCCAGGTGCTGACCCAGTGGCTCGCCACCGACCCCACCCATACCGGCTCCGCCAACGCGTTGATCGTCGGCGACTTGAACAGCTACGCGGAGGAAGATCCGATCAGCGCCCTAAAATCGGCCGGCTATCGCAATCTGCTGGAGAATCTGGTCGGCAATCACGCCGCCTACAGCTACGTGTTCGACGGCGCTTCCGGCTATCTGGATCACGCCTTGGCAAATACCGCTCTAGCGCCGCAAGTCAAGGCCGTCTCGGAGTGGCACATCAACGCCGACGAGCCGAGGGCGCTGGATTACAACGAGGAGTTCAAATCGGCCGGACAGATCGCCGACTTTTACGCCGCCGACGCCTATCGCTCGTCCGACCACGACCCCTTGTTGGTGCAATTATTCGTGGCCGGCGACCTGGACAGCGACGGCGATGTGGACAGCACCGATGCCGCCGCGGCCAAGGCGCAAATCGGCCAATGCGCGAGCCGGCAGACGTTCAACCGCGAAGCGGATTACGACAATAACGGCTGCGTTTCCTACGCGGATTACCGGACCTGGTACGGCCACTACCAGCG
The DNA here is from genome assembly GCF_001856095.1 of Methylomonas sp. LWB. Lineage (NCBI taxonomy): Bacteria > Pseudomonadati > Pseudomonadota > Gammaproteobacteria > Methylococcales > Methylococcaceae > Methylomonas > Methylomonas sp. LWB. The sequence continues at coordinate 107,059 of NZ_MKMC01000002.1, read as the reverse complement.
GTATCAAACCGCCGCGACCGGCCTCTAAGCCGGCACGGCCGGTCGGCATGACGCCGACCGGCCGCTTTTTACTTTCATTTACCGGAACATGCCATGAAAACACTGAGTTGTATTTTGATTCTGACCGCTGTCGGCTTGTGGCCTACCGCGGACGCTGCCGCCTTGAGCCTTAGCCTGATTCCGCAGAGCTCGACCGTCACTGTCGGCGATACCTTCGCGGCCGACGTGGTCGCTCACGACCTATTCGGCGACGCGGACTCGGACGAGTTGCTGCTGGCCTTCGGTCTAAACCTCGGCGATCTGGACGACGAACGTCTGGAATGGACCGGCGTCAGCGTGAATCCGGTGTTTAGCGACGATTCTGCCGCCGTGGGCCTAACCGCCGCCGGCTCGACCTTTCCCGGACTGAGCGCCGACGACACGCCGGCACATATCACACTCGCCACGCTGTACTTTCGGGCGCTGGCGGCGGGTAGCGCCATCGTCGGCATACGCGGCGATTTGGCCGATCCGAATCAAGGCCTGATTTTTTTGAACCGGGGGCCGGTGGCGATTGCCGCCGATTTCAACCTGAGCATCGTCGCGGTACCGTTACCAACCGGCGCGCTGCTGTTTGCATCCGGTATGGCGGCGATGCTCGTTAGAAGCGGACGCCGCGCCTGAAAATTGGGCGGCGGCCAGAAAAAAGCCGGGCCCGGCCCGGCTCGATTCAGGATTGCTGCTTGGCGAACCGACCGGACCAGTCGTCCGGCCGCGCCGCGAACAACTTTTTGAATTGCGGCATGAAGCTGGCGGTGATCGGAATCGAATAAAAGCAATACATCGCCGCCGCCTCGCCGGTACTGACGCCGAACAACCATTGCGGCATGAACAGCGTCATCATCGCCATCCCGAAATGGTAAGACGCGATCCGCCAGTTGTGCTTCCAGACGAAACCGCTGAGCGCCAGCGCGAACAAGGAACCGTGGGTCACCAAGGTACCGAAGGCGCTGGAAATGGCATAACCGATATGATAAATGCCCATGAACAGGCAGGAGTTCATCCGACCGATGAAATTGGGCTCCAAACCGAACAATTGCCACTCGTTCGGCAGCCGGCCGAACACCAGAAACAAGCCGCTTAAACTCGCCCCGGCGATGAAGGCCTTCTTCAAGGCCGCCGGGTCGCTCGAATACGTCGCCAAGGCCGGCATGATCGCAAAGGCCTGCAGGCTGATATGTACCGAGGACAATTCGCTAAGCAGCAGATTGGTACCGTAGCCGCATTGGTCGGCGACCGGATAGGCGAAAAACTGAATGAATTCCATCAGCGAAAAATGAAAAATCGCGTAAGCGCGGGCCAACCTGACCCAAAACGCTTCGTCCTTGTCCAGCACAGTCACGGTCGCCGCGGCCAAACCCGCGACGCCCAAGCCCAACGACATATCGGCGCTAAAACACATAGTGAATCCGTATCAAAAAGTCAGACAAAACAGCCACGCCGGTGGCCTCCTCTCGCCTCGGCCGGTAATTTCGGGCTTCGGCCTGGGAACGATACACGGCCCCGGCATTTATTGCAGCTTTTTATGGTTTTAACCGGATTATTTCCTAACGGACTAAATCTTTCGTCAATCGGTTTTCCGGAAGTCCGAGCTGTGGTATTCTTGATCAGAAATTGCGAAGCCCGTCACATTCAAGGTTATCAGCGGATGAAAATCAACCAGAACTTACGCTACCTCTCTCTGGCTGTCTGGCTCGGCGCGACCAGTGCGCTGGCCGACGGCGCGCGCGCGACTTTGGTCGAACCACCGCATCCGATTTATCACGTGGTTCGCGATCAAACCCTGGCCCAGGCGGCGGCATCGATCGCCAATCGCGGCGGCTTCGGCTTCCGGATCGCCGCCGGCCTGGAATCCGACCGTTTGAATCGCAAGCTGGCCGCCGCCGATTGGCCTGCGGCATTGGCACAATTGTTAGAGGATTACAACTACACGCTGGTCGGCGAACCCGGCGCGATTCGCTCGGTTCTGATCAGCGGCCGCCGTCACAACGGCCTTGTAGACCCGACATCCGCTGGCATCGCTATCGAACCCCGCAAGGTCGACGGTCTGCCGGAACGTTACCGCCGCCTGAAACCCGGCTCGGCCATGCCAGTCGAGCTGCCAATGGCCCAGTTGCGGCAATTGAAAGCCGGCGACCGCGCACTTCTCGATCTGCCGATCGGTCAATACCAAGTCGAACACGACCGCCGCACCGACCATGCCGACGGCTCATCGACCTGGACCGGCCATCTCGCCGACGAAGGTCTGGGGTACCGGCTGAATCTGTCCGTCGGCGCGGCCGGACTGATGGGCAATCTCTACACGCCGGACGGTGAATATTTGATCGAAGGTGCCGGGGGGGCCGCCGTGCTGGTCGACCTGCAGCATTCCGGCCTCACGGCAGGCGGTTTCGACGGCGACCATATCGAACCGTCGGGTTTGCCGGCGCCAACCGAAATGGCCAAGGCCAGCCTATCGACCGAAAGCCTGAGAACCAAAGCCGAGTCGCTAAGGGCCGACGCCACCGCGCTGAATCAGGAAGCCACGAATCTGTACGGCAATTACACCGATAACCAACAACTGGTCGCCAATGCGCAAACCGCCTTGACCGCGGCCAAGGCAAACACCGCAACCGCGAAAGCCGAGCTGGCAAGCCGAAAGCAGACTCTGAAATCGGCACCCAAGGACGCAACCTTGCAAGCGGCGGTCGCCAGCGCCAAATCCGCGCTGAATGCCGCCAAAGCCGCTGAAAAACAGGCCAACACCAACCTCAAGGCGGTCAAGAAATTCGAAAAATCGGCGCTGTCCGCCTACAACAAAAAGATCGCCGCGTATAAAAAGGCCAATACCAAGGCCGAAAAAGCCGAAGCCGATTACGCCGCCCGACTGAACGAGACCGGTGGAGGCAATACCGAAAATAACGGTAATAACGGAAACGGCGGCGGCAATACCACCGAAACCAACGTCGTCGACGTGATGGTGCTCTACACCACGGTTGGGCAAAGCGCCGATTACGCCAAGCAGCGCATTCAATATCTGGTCGATGTCAGCAACCAGGCTTACCGGGACTCGGGCATCCACGCCAGTCTGCGCCTGGTGCATACCGAAGCCAGCGCCTATACCGAAACCAACCTCGACAACACCGCATTGGACGATTTGGGAGCGGGGAACGGCGCGTTTGCCAATGTCGAGGCTCTGCGCAACCGCTACGGCGCCGATGTGGTGGTATTTTTCCGTCCCTTCTACCATTTGGCGTCGGGCCAGATGTGCGGCATCGCCTACCAGGGGTTCTACAACGGCGGCGATGCCTATCCGTTCTTGGCCTATGCGGTGGTCGGCGACGGGTATTCCTTGGAATCGGATAATTACTATTGCACCACCGGCAGTTTCGCCCACGAAATCGGCCATACGCTCGGTAACGTCCACGACCGGGAGTTTAGCAACTTGCAAGGCAAGTTCGAATATTCCTACGCCTGGGGCATAGACAACCTGTTCGGCACGATCATGAGCTATTACAGCCCGCAAATCCTGCTGTTCTCGTCGCCGTCCCTGAGCACGCAATGCGCCGGCGGCCCCTGCGGCTATCCGGCCGGGTCGATACATTCGTCCGACCAGACCGCCACGACCAACTATACCGCGCCCTTTGTCAGCGCATACCGACAGACCCAAGTGAGCGTACCGTCGATAGAGTGACGCGGACGCCACTTAAATAGACTTCATAAGTTTTTCAAGGATTTATGATATAAATCACCCCGATTGGCCGGCCAGCCGCCGACCGATCGCCGCGCCCCGAAAGCGCTACCGCCAAGGTAACGCCGGCACCAGGACGAACGGAACGCGGAAGCGCAACGATGCTTTGAACCGGACCGTGCCGCTGGGCCGAGCTCAGCCTGAAACCACTGCAGGCCCGACGTCCATTCCGGATCGATAACAACAATAACCAGGGGAAAGCTCATGATCCAAATTATCGTCGTCTCAACCATTTTTTCGCTATTGCTGCTGGGTCTGTTGGTCTGGGCGATCAAACGCAAGATCGCCCTTCGCCGGCAGCTGGAAACCGCGCAAATTGCAACGCCTGGTTCGGCAATGCCAGCCGACGCGAACCCACAACACCTGAACGCGCCGCCCGCGGCGGAACCGACATGCGCCGAGCCTGCAAAACCGAGCGCCGCGCCTGTCAACCTCGGCGCCGTCTCCTCGGTGCCCTTGCCGCATACCGCAAGCGATACGGCGATCCCGGAAGACTCGGTGCTGCGCCGCCATTATCTGGCGATGCGCCTCTCCGAGCGCGAGCAACGGGCGAGACCTTATCCCACCGATTCCGTGCTGCGCCGACACTACGACGCAATGCAAAAAGCGGCACTCGAAACGGCATCCGCAGTGCGACCGGCGTCGGCAGCCGGCCACCAGCCGGCCCGCCCCATACCCAAATCAGCGCAGCTGCCCGAGGACTCGGTGTTGAAACGGCACGTACTGACGCAATTGCTGTCCGATATACAATCCCAATTGCCGCCGCAACCGACCGACTCCGCGTTGAAGCGGCATTACGCGGCGCTGTTGCAAACCGAACTGGACAAACGCCTAACCGGCGGTTTTCCGGCCTGAGGGTCAACGCCCCGGACCGGCTCCCGCCGGTCCGGGCCAGCCACATTCATCGACAAAGCTACCATGGACACTATTTACCGGTTTTCAGCCGTCACCCTGAGCGGCGCGCCGTTGGCACTCGACGCCTTCCGCGGCCAAGTACTGTTGATCGTCAATACCGCGAGCCGTTGCGGCTTCACCCCGCAATACCAAGGCTTGCAAGCGCTATACCGCGAATATCGAGACCGGGGCTTCGCGGTGTTGGGCTTTCCGTGTAATCAATTCGGCGCCCAGGAACCCGGCGACAGCCAGGCGATCGGCGAATTTTGCGCGATGAATTATCAAATCGACTTCCCGATATTCGAAAAAATCGAAGTCAACGGCGACGGCGCACATCCGTTGTACGCATTTCTGAAGGCTAGCGCGCCGGGCGTGCTGGGTTCGGAAGCGATCAAATGGAATTTCACCAAATTTCTGATCGGCCGGGATGGTTGCGTCAAACAACGCTACGCGCCACTGACCGCTCCTGAGACCTTGCGCGGCGACATCGAAGCCTTATTGGCGGAAACCGTTTAACGCGACTGAAAACTCTTGACCCAGTCGCCGGGCCGGACAATGGCGGCGCCGGCGTCCATTTGACCGACGGCGGTCGCGGCGCTAACGTCGACGATGGTCAAAATGCCGCTGGGATCACCCAAGCCGGTATCGGCCCGATTCTGGGCCAGTGGATACACCATCAATTTGTCGCCGGCCTTGACCTTATCTTGCGCCCCGGCGGCAATCACGACACGACCGGATTCAACCCGCGCCACCCGTGTAGCGAACGGGTAACAGCCGAACATTTTGTGTATGTCTTCCGAAGCCTGAGTAATGATCTCATCGATCTTATGGCCGGCAGGCGTCGCGTTGAAGCGGTCGCTACCGACCGTGTAGCCGGTCGGCAGGCTGACATCGCCGACGATGGAGTCGGTGTAGCGCTGCTGAAACAACAGCGCCCCGGTAAAGCCGTCGTAAACGAATACGTCGATGCCGACGCTGCGCCGACCGACAAAATCGCGGACCAGCGATTTCAGATCGGCCAACACGCCGGTGCCGCGCACGTACTCGGTGGATTCGATCCGAAAGTCGCGTATCACGCCGGACAGCACGAACTGCGCGTTTTGCTGGCGGGCCACGTTCAACACCATGGATTCGCCGCTGCCCTCGGCCGGCACCAACTCCGGCGCGATGTCCGGTCGGGCGTACAGCGCGGCATTGGTCAGGTTGCGGCCGATAAAGTCGCCTGTTTCCATGAGTCGATTGTTGATCTCGCGAGGAATGCCGCTGTACAAATCCTGGCTCTCGGAACCGCTGAGCTGGTCGGCGTTCATAATCGGAAAGCCGGTCGCGACAATCTTCTTGCGATAGGGAGACGCGCAACGCTCGCTGTCGGCCAACATTGCCAGCACTTGCACGTGGTAGACGGCGCCGTCCTGCCATTCGTCGACCACCTTGATATCGCTGATCAACTGGTCGCCGCGATTGCCGCGCCGCAGCCGAGCCGAAGCCGCGTCGACCGCGTTGTCGATAGCGGCCCGCCGAGCCGCCTCGCGATTCGCACCGGCAATCGCGGCGCTACCCTCGGCGCTAACCTGTCGCGAGGCCGCCAAATCGCCGGCACTATCGTCTCGCGTACCGGCGCCGCCGCAACCGGCCAACAGCAAAATCAGTAAAACGTGGCTAAAGCCGTTACAGCGCATTGAGGAACCCGTTGGTCAGGAAATAATTCAACAGCGTACGCGCGCCGGTGTTGATTGTCCATTCGCTGTCGTACATGCCGGCATCAAGCAAGACATCGTCGACGACATTGGGTTGTTTGGAAAAGCCCTTGACGTGGTATTGGTCGCTACAATCCCGATTGCCGCAAGCCAGATTCGCGGAAACCACGGTAGCCTCCCTGTACCCCAACCGGCTGAAAGCCAGCTTTTGGTCCTGTTGCTGACATTGCCCGACCTGCCCCGCATCGCCCGCCATGCAGCGATAAAAGCGCGGCGTCAAGGTCAGGTCCAACGTGGCTTTCAAATGATCGCGAACGGTACGGTAATCGGCGGGACGGGCTTCGCGCAAATAGCTATCGACGTAAATCCGATAGGCTTCGTCGCGCATCACCTGGGCGCCGACCGTCGAGCCGTTAGGCAGCGGCTCGCGATAAAGTTGAGCGGCCAAATCACGGTAGGCGTCGAGTTTGGCATTCTGCTGGGCTTGCTGCCAGCGTTGCTTGACGTTCAGCGCGCCGCTGTCGTCGAAGCGACTAATACCGCTGGCGCTGAGAGTTTTGGATTCGGACAAGCCTGCGGATTTGCCGGCCGGCCCGGCGCAGCCCGCCAGCCATAACAACGGGATGATTTGAAGCAGTCTCAGGGTGTTCATGGTTCCTCCTCGGGCTAGCCTAGTCATCGACTGACCGGCCGAAATCTTGAGGAGGACGGCCAATTTAAATCGGCCGCGCCGGCTCCCGGCTCAGGCGGATTTAGCCGGCACCGACCAGAGTTTTTCCAACTGGTAGAACTCGCGCGCCTGGCCGGTCATCACGTGCACAATCACGTCGCCGAGATCCAGCAAAACCCAATCCGAGCCTTGCTCGCCCTCGGTACCGATCGGTTGGATGCCGTTTTCCTTAACTTTCACGACAACGTAATCGCACAGCGACTTGGCGTGCCGCGCCGAGGTCGCGGTCGCGACGATCATAAAATCGGTGATGCTGGTCTTGTCGCGCACGTCCAACGTCGCGATATGCAGGGCCTTGCGCAGATCCAGTTCGGTTTGGACCAATTGGGCTAATTCGGTACTTTGCATTCAGGTTTCCGTAGAGGTCGAGCTTGCTCGATAAAGTTGATGTTGTTGAATATAGGCCAGAACGGCGTCCGGCAATAAAAATCTAGGATTCGTCCCGTCGGCGACGATCCGGCGGATTTGGGTCGCGGCAATGTCCAGCAAGGTCACCGCTTGAAAAAACAACTTGCCCGCCCTGGCGTCGCGCAACTCGTCCCGCCGCGCCGCGAGGCGGGCTCGCATAAAATCGCCAAGTACCGACGGTTGAAAACCTGGCCGGGCCATCACCACAATATGGGCGTAATCGAACAGGTCCCGCCAACGATGCCAGCCTTCCAGGCCAGTGAAGGCGTCGGCACCGACGAACAGCACCAAGCCTGACCCCGGCAACTCCGCCGCCAGCGATTGCAGGGTATCCACCATGTAGGACGGTCCCGGCCGGTCCAGTTCGCGTCTATCGACGCTCAAACCGGGCGTGCCGGCGACCGCCAATTCGAGCATGCGCAAACGGTGCTCCGCCGAAACATCCGGCTCGCCGCGATGCGCCGGCACCCGGCACGGAATCATTTTCAAGTCGTCCAATTCGAAGCATTCGCGCACTTCCAATGCGGTCCGCAAATGCCCGTAGTGAACCGGGTTGAAGGTGCCGCCGTAAACGCCGATCATTATTGGCGGATATGCCCGTCGCCCAACACGATGTATTTCAACGAAGTCAAGCCGTGCAAACCAACCGGTCCGCGTGCGTGCAATTTATCGGTGCTGATGCCGATTTCGGCGCCCAGACCGTATTCGAAGCCGTCGGCGAAACGGGTCGAGGCGTTGACCATCACCGAGCTGGAATCGACCTCGCGCAAGAAACGCCGGGCCAGCGTGAAATCCTCGGTGACGATGGCTTCGGTATGCGCCGAGCTATAGGTGTTGATGTGGTCTATCGCCTCGTCGATGCCGGAGACGATCTTGATCGATAAAATCGGCGCCAAATATTCGGTTTGCCAGTCGGCTTCGCTGGCCCTGACCGCGCCCGGAATCAATGAACAAGTTTTCAGGCAGCCGCGCAACTCCACGCCCTTGGCGGCGTATTGCTCGGCCAGGATGGGCAATACCGCACCGGCAACGCTTTCGGCAACCAATAGCGTCTCCATTGCGTTGCAGACGCCGTAGCGATGGGTCTTGGCGTTCAACGCGATCGCCACCGCCTTGTCGAGGTCGGCCTTGACATCGATGTAAACGTGGCAAATGCCGTCCAGATGTTTGATGACCGGGATGGTCGCCTCGGAGCTAATCCGCTCGATCAGACTTTTACCGCCGCGCGGCACGATCACATCGACGAATTCCTTCATCGTCACCAGCGCGCCGACCGCCGCCCGGTCGGTGGTTTCGACGACTTGCACCGCCTGTTGCGGCAGTCCGGCCTCGGCCAAACCTTGCGCGATACAGGCGGCGATGGCCCGATTGGAATGAATGGCTTCGGAGCCGCCGCGCAAAATGCAGGCATTCCCGGCTTTCAGGCACAGCGCGGCGGCATCGACGGTGACATTCGGTCTGGATTCGTAAATGATACCGATCACGCCCAGCGGCACCCGCATTTGTCCGACTTGAATGCCGGTCGGCCGGTAACTGAGGTTGGTGATTTCGCCGACCGGGTCCGGCAACGCGGCGATTTGGGTCAAGCCCTCGACCATTTTTTCGATACGGGCCGGCGTCAGATCCAGCCTGTCCAACGAAGCGGCATCCAGGCCGTTGGCTTGGCCGGCTTGCAAATCCTTGGCGTTTTCGGCGATCAACGTGTCGGCGTTGGCGGCCAAGGCTTCCGCGATTTTCACCAGGGCCAGATTCTTGCGGCCGGTATCGGCCTTGCTGATCTCGCGACCGGCCTGTCTGGCCTGCTTGCCCAATTGCTGCATGTAGCGGGTTACGTCCACAATGTTACGACTCGTTGATTTTGAAAAAACCGCCATTATAACCCAGACCCGCGCCGGGGCGGCCAACGGTCGCCCCGGCGCGGGTCCAGCCCTCTCAACCCAGCAGTCGCACGGCCGACACAAACCGATTTCGCCGGCCTCGGTTCGACCACTATGACCGCGCTCAGATCGAAGCGCGGCTTGGGCACGCGCCAAACCGGACAAATTCCGGCACGACAACCGGCCCGCGTGTTACCCTTGACCCCAGCGGGCACTTTTGACACAGTCGCTCCGCCGCCGCAAGCGCCTTTTCGGCCTGCATCGCTCTTCTCGCGAAGCGTTGTGCCCGTTCGATCAGAACCTTTTCGAAGCACAACCCTACCGCATAGCGAGTCAGCCATGTCCAACCGAGCCCGGCAACCTGCCACGCCTTCCTCGTCCGCCGCCACCGCCCGCGACAATCCGCTTTGGTTGCAATTTTGGCGAGACCAACGCGACGACTTCCATCAAGCCGCGGTTAATCCCTTACTACGTCGCTTTTGGAACGGACAGGACTTGGCCGAGGGCAGTCGCGTATTCGTGCCGTTGTGCGGCAAGAGCCTGGATCTGATCTGGTTGTTGGAACAAGGCCACGAAGTGATTGGCATCGAACTCAGCCCGGTTGCTGTCGCGGCGTTTTTCCGCGAGAACAGCTTGAAACCCAGCCGTCGAAAAATCGGCAAATTCGTGGCGTGGCGGCATGATCGCCTGACGATATTGTGTGGCGATTATTTTTCGCTGACCGCTACCGATCTCGGCACCGTCGCCGCGGTTTACGACCGCGCGGCATTGACTGCCTTGCCGGAAGAGGTTCGCAAACTTTACGTCGCACATCTGGAGCGCATTCTGCCCGATACCGACAAGATTTTTCTGTTGACCGCCGAGGAAGCCGAAACCACGGAAACGGTTGCCACGCCCCCCGAGATCGCCGCCGAAGTACGGCACCTTTACGCCGAACATTTCGACATCGAGCTCACCCATGCCGAAACGCTGACCGAAGCTGGGGAGTTCGTCGATTACAAGCTGTATCGCCTCAACGCCCACCCGCATTAAAGCGGTTGGATCGCGAGCGCCACCTTGACGTTTTGCGTCCGCGCGCGATCAGGGTATGATCTCCCTTGCAATAACCAGGGAATAGTCATCGCCAAGAATGACGGGCCGCGAGTCGGCGCTTATTGCTCAATTCCTAAAAATAATTAAACAGGAAGGATGGGTATGACTCGATTAAGCGAAGAAGAACGAAAAAAAATCCTGGAAAGCTCGCCGGTCGGCACCTGGGCGCTGATGCTGATCGTCAGCGGCGGCATGCTGATCGCCTGGCTGCTGATGTATTACGGGGTGTTCCTGCCGCGCGGCCATATCGGTTGAGGGGGCACCATGCATATCGATAAACTGGAACGAAATTGGGCCGGTGTCGCGCTGGGTATCGCCGGCGTGTTCGTCTCGGCCATTCTCGGCTCGGCCTTGCTGCACGGCATACACGCGCCGAGCAATGTCGAAACCATAGACTCGGCCAAACTGCATTTGTCCAAGGAATTCGCCGAGGACAAACTCGGCGCCAGCCGCAATCCGGACGGCAGCGTCACGGTGCGCATGGTGGCCGGCCGCTACGGCTTTTTCCCAAAAACTCTCACGGTGCCGGCCGAAACGCCGATCACCTTCCGCTGGGTCAGCCTGGACGTCATCCACGGCGTCCACATGCCGATGACCAATATGAGCACGATGATCGTGCCGGGCTATGTCGCCCAGGTCAAGACCGAACTGCACCACACCGGCGACTATCCCTTGCTCTGCAACGAGTATTGCGGCATGGGCCACGCCCACATGTGGAGCAACATCAAGGTGGTAGGCAAGGCCGAGTGGGACGCGCTGGCCAAGCAAGGGGGAAAACAACATGGATAACGCAAGCGAGAAAAAACTGGCGCTGACCCATCTGTGGGTCGCGTTCGCCGCCTTCGGTTTGGCGGCGTTGATGGGGCTGTACCAAGTCATTGAACGTAGCGGTTTCTTCGGCTTTTTGGAGTCGCGGGAAGTGTATTACGCCTCGGTCAGTACCCATGGCGTGCTGATGGGCTTTGTACTGACGACGTTTTTCATCATGGGCTTCGGCTACTACGTGGCCACCAGCACGCTGAAACTGCCAATCTGGAACCTAAGTTTTGCTTGGAGCGGTTTTGGCGTTGCCCTGACCGGCGTGGTGCTGGCCGCGCTGCCGTTGCTGCTGGGCAAGGCCTCGGTGTTGTTTACCTTTTATCCGCCGTTGATGGCCCACCCGTTGTTTTACATCGGCGCGACCTTGCTGGTAGTCGGCTCGTGGTTCTGGTGCGTGTCTATGATCGTGATGTACATGCAATGGAAAAAGGCTCATCCCGGCCAAGCGGTGCCGTTGGCGATGTTCGCCACCACGGCCAATGCGATTCTGTGGCTGTGGACCAGCGTCGGCGTCGCGGTGGAAGTCCTATTTCAATTGATCCCGTGGGCCTTGGGCTGGATAGATACGATAGACGCCGGTTTGGCTCGTACGCTGTTCGCCTGGACCTTGCATCCCATCGTCTATTTCTGGCTGATTCCGACCTATACCGCGTTTTATACCCTGGTCCCCAAACAGGCCGGCGGTTATTTGTTCAGCGACGAAATGGCCCGGGCCGCGTTCATTCTGTTGGTCGTCTTCAGTTTGCCGATAGGCTTCCACCATTTGTACATGGATCCTGAGCAAGGCCACGGCTGGAAAATCCTGCACGCGATCGGCACCTTCGTCGTCACGTTGCCGACCTTCATCACCGGTTTTACCGTGATCGCCTCGCTGGAAATCGCCGGCCGCCTTAACGGCGGCAAGGGCTTGTTCGGCTGGATCGCCGCGCTGCCGTGGAACAACCCAATGGTGTTGGCGCTAATTCTGGGCTTGCTGATGCTCATCTTCGGCGGCTTCGGCGGCCTGGTCAACGCCAGCTATGCAATGAACGCGATGGTACATAACACCGCCTGGGTATCCGGCCATTTCCATCTGATCTTCGGCGGCACGACCATCATCATGTATTTCGGTATCGCCTATTATTTCTGGCCGGTTCTGACCGGTAAACCGTTGCATTGCCCGTCGTTGGCGATCACCCAATTATGGACTTGGTTCGTCGGCATGATCATCATGACCACGCCCTGGCACATTCTGGGTTTGCTAGGCCAGCCGCGGCGGATAGACAGCGTCAATTACAACAACTTGCTGACCTTGTCCTGGGAGCCCTACGAAGTCACGATGATCTTCGGCGGCACGATCCTGCTGGTGTCCTCCGGCATGTTGCTCTACAACCTGTATAAAACCCAGTGCGGCACGGAAGCCTATCGAGGCGAAGTCGAATACGCCGAACCGATTCATCCGGTCCGGGATTTACCAGCCTATTTGAACAGTTTCGGATTGTGGAACGCGGTCATCGCGGTATTCATGTTGATTGCATTCGGTTACCCGATTTTGCAATTCTTCCTGATGGAAACCTTCGGTTCCGGCAGATGGGGGGTCTGATCATGAAAAACCTATTCTGCTTGATCGCAGTACTGACACCCGCGCTGGTTTGCGCCGAACCCTCGTCGAAACTGGCGTGGACCGCCGAGCAATTGAGCTTGGTTGAATCCGGCAATCCGCAAAAAGGCCGGGAACTGGCGCAAGCCTGCGCCGCCTGCCACGGCGAGCAAGGCATCAGCGCCGTGCCGACCTATCCGTCGCTGGCCGGCCAGTTGCCGACTTATTTATTCAAGCAACTGCAAGACTACCGCGACGGCAGTCGGCAAAATCCGCTGATGACCGGCATCGCCAAAGGCCTAACGCCGCAAGACGCGGCCGATGTGGCAGCCTGGTTTTCGACTCGACCGGCGGCGATTTTGTCGGCTAACGCGAAGAACGCCTACCCGACCGCCGAAAACTTGGTCAAGCACGGCGACAAGCAGCGTTTATTGCCGCCGTGCGAGGTTTGCCACGGCACCGACGGCAAGGGGCAAGCGCAGGACGTTCCGGCGTTGTCCGGCCAAAGCGGGGATTATCTGGCCGCCAGTTTGCGCGCCTTTAAATCCGGCGAACGCCACAACGACATCTACGCCAGGATGCGGATTCTGGCGGAGACCTTAAGCGACCACGAAATCGAGGCACTTGGCTTGTACTACCAGAATAGTCAACAATAGCGAGTGCGAAAATCGCCCTCGCCCGTTCGGCGCTAAAGCGCCGGACGGTATTTTCGTTTAGTCTCGGAATTGCGCCATGAACTGCGATCCACCTACTCTCGACCGCGCCGGTAAAGGCATCAATCTGATCAGCTTCGGCACCTCGATCAAACTGCTGTTCAGCGGTTATCTGACCACGGTCGGCGCCGGTTATCTGATGGCGCTGATCCAAATCCTATTCACTCACGGCATGGCCGACGGCAAGTTCGGCCTGTCGTTGGATGACATTGTCTACAGCTATTACGGCGACCGGTCCGGTTCGGTGTTGGAATCGAAGCTGAACGGTTCGATGAAGTACAACGCCCCCGACCAGGAACGCTTCAAAATCATCCAATGGGTGCGGGACGGCGCAGAGGAAGCGACTTACGATCGGGACATCAAGCCGATTGTCGAGACCCGCTGCTTGATGTGCCACAACGCCTCCGCCGGCTCGTTGCCGGACTTCGGCCGATTCGACAATTTAAAGAAACTGGCCGCTTCCAATGAAGGTGCCACGTTTCAATCGCTGATACGCATTTCGCACATCCACCTGTTTGGGATCAGTTTTATCTTCATGTTCGTCGGTATTATTTTCAGCTTCAGTACCGGCGTGCCTTGTAAGTACAAATATCCGGCCGTGGTGATGCCGTATTTGTTTTTACTGATCGACATCGCATCCTGGTGGTTGACCAAGCTTAATCCGCATTTCGCGCTACTGGTGATTCTCGCCGGCGCCGGCCTCGGCGTGGCGTTCGCGTTCATGTGGACAGTATCGATGTACCAAATGTGGATATTGGGGGGCGTGTTGAAACGCAAGGACCGCCGCAATGCGGTCATGCGCGACTAGTTTGGCACGAGCTATTCGGTCAGCTGTTCGGCGGTGGCGACTACCTTGGCGAGATCGTCGTTCAGCCTGTCCAATACTTCCCGGCACGCGTCCGGTGTCAAGCCCAATTGCTCGAGAGCCTGCTCCGAACAGCTCTGATTGGCGGCGTCGCCGATCCCGAGCTCGCCAAGCAGGCTGTCGTTTACGAAGGTCAACAAATTCAGCATGTAATTGTCGCCTCGGTAACAAGGGTTGTGGTGGTGGTAGACGATGTCGGTCACCAATCGAGGCATCGACCAATCGTTCATCAGCCACGCGCCTATTTCGGCGTGATTGACGCCGAACGCGAAGTTTTCCAGATGAAACACCACCAAGCTGGGATTGGCGGCGATCAAACCGCTCAAATAGGCGAATTCGTCCGGAAAACGGTGGCCCAGCAGAGGAAAACCAATGTTGTGCATCAGCGCCGCCAAAAATAAGGCTTGCGTCGACGGCCGACTCGGTTCCGGCATCGCCGCTGCTAATTTGGCCATCAACTGAGTACTGGCCAGCGCATGCGTCCAAAACATCCGGGTGCCGATCGGCCCGTCCTTGGGCGCTTTCAACGGCGCCAATACGGCTAAGCCCAAGGCCAGATCCATGACAAAGTCGAAACCCAGCACCCGGGTTATCGCATCATGCACCGACGTGATCTTGCCCCGGTAACCGTACAGGGCCGAACTGGCCCAGCGTATGATCTGAGCGGTCAACAAAGGATCAAGCTCGATGATTTCCGCCAACTTGGCGGCGTCGGCATGCGGGTCCGAAGTCAGTTTCAAGATACGCATCGCGCTACCCGGCAACGGCGGCAAGGCCTTGATTTGAGCCACGGTCTCCCGCATGTCGCGCGGCGGCGTGAATCCGTTGCGTTGCGGGCTGATGCTGGTTAAGGTCCAGTTGATAAGATTGGCTTCCATAACGATATGCTCCGCGACCTAATTCAAATTCAAACGGTTTAGTTTGCGATAAAGCGTGCGCTCGCTGATGTTCATTTCGGCGGCGATCAACTTGCGGTTGCCTTGATATTTGACGATCAGGCTGTTGATGAAATCGGCTTCCAATTCCGCCAAACTGTTCAAACTGGGCCTGCGCTCCGGCGTTGCCGCGACCGTCGCTTCGACCGCAGCCGCTTGGTTCAGCGGCTGCATGAAATGCACGCAAGCCTCCGAGACCACGCCGTTTTGCGACAAGCCGGCGGCGAGCTGCAAGCAATTGCGCAATTCGCGGATATTACCCGGCCATCCGTACTGCAGCAATTTGATTAAAGCCGGCTGGTTCAGCCGATAAGTACGGCCGTCGCGACCGCCGAGCTGCTCCAGAAAAAAATCGATCAACACCGGCAGATCCTGTTTGCGGTCGCGCAGGCGCGGCACGTCCACCGGAAACACCGAAAGCCGGTAAAACAAGTCCTCGCGAAACCGGCCCGCTTTAACCATATCGGCCAAATTACGGTGCGTGGCGCAAACGATACGCACGTCCGACTTCAACATGGTCGTTCCGCCGACCCGGCGAAACTGGCCACTTTCCAAGGCTCGGAGCAATTTGGGTTGCTGCGACAGCGGCAGATCGCCGATTTCATCGAGAAACAAGGTTCCACCGTTGGCCAGTTCGAACAGGCCTTTTTTGGCGACGGCGGCGCCGGTAAACGCGCCTTTCTCGTGGCCGAACAATTCGCTTTCGAATAAATCCTCGCCCAGTATCGTGCAGTCGACAATGACGAAATCCGCGTCGGCGCGCGGCGATTGGCGATGCACGAATTCGGCCGCCAATTCCTTACCGGTACCGGTTTCACCCAACAGCATCACCGGCGCCTGGCTGACGGCGGCTTGCAACAACGTGGATTTGAAGCGGGTAAACGCCGCCGACTGGCCTATCATCGTCGGCCCGCTGTAAGCGCCGGTCGGCTTGCTGATCGGAGCCAGGGTTTCACCCAAATACAGCGTGCCATCGGCATCCAGCAGCGGAAATCCCCGTACATTGAACGACAGCTCGGGCGGAACGGTACCGACACCGCCATGAACGCCCGCGTAACCTTCCAAGGACTGAAACAATTGCCGGTGGCGGCAGCGACCACTATCGGCGCAACAGGGCCGACCAACCTGCTGCTGCCTATCGACGCCAAAACTTAATTCCCAAGCGCGATTCACCGCGACGATCCTTAAATCGGCATTGATGATCACGAACGGCAGATCGTGAGTCTCCAGCAATGATTCGAGCGTAAAGGCGTTTTGCAGCATAAATCCTTTCAGTGGGCACCGAACTGGCGATCGTTGGCCTTGGACGTCGGACAAGCCATGCGTGTCGTTCGTTGGTCCGGCCGGTAGAGAATCAAGCTGTCATTTTAGCGAGAAACCGACGATTCTGCTGAGCGCTGGGAAAAATCCCGTTGGCGCGATCGGCGCTCCGCAATGTCTTCGGAAAAAACGGCGGACGAACGCCAACACCACGGGCACCCGGTTTTACGCGAACGGGACGTTCGAAAGAAGATAACGTGAGAAGACGAAGCTTGGCCCCTTCCATACAACAGCCACGCGGAGGCGGTCGGATGGAAGAGGCGAAATAGGGATTACATCTGCGATTGCAGGTAATTTTGAATGCCGAGTTTTTCGATCAAATCCAGCTGGGTTTCCAGCCAATCGATATGTTCTTCCTCGCTTTCCAGAATATGCTCCAACAATTCGCGCGAAATGTAGTCGGCCACCGACTCGCAATAGGCAATCGCTTCCTTCAACAACGGCAACGCCAGTTGTTCCAGTTTAAGATCGCATTCCAGCATTTCCTTGGGATTCTCACCTATCATCAAGCGCCCCAAGCTTTGCAGATTGGGCAATCCTTCCAGAAACAACACCCGCTCTATCAAGCGATCGGCATGTTTCATTTCGTCGATGGATTCGTGATATTCCTTTTCGTTAAGTTTGTGCAAACCCCAATTCTTGAACATCCGCGCGTGCAAAAAATACTGGTTGATCGCGGTCAGTTCGTTTTCCAACACTTTGTTTAAAAACTCGATGACTTTTTTATCGCCTTGCATGTCGATTCTCCCGGTGATTCGTTTTAATGATTGGTCGCGGCATGGATGCTGGATGAACAGCCGGAAGATGCTTTGCCGAGCAATCGTTGCGAAAGCTCCCGGTTGCACTTACCGCATTCGCCGCCAACCCCGAAACAATTGGTTAATTGTTTACGCGAGGATACTCCACTGGCGATTGCCGCATCAAGCTGGCGTTCGGTAAATGCCTTACAAACGCAGACGTACATGGCTAAGCCACCCGGCGCCGCTGAACTTGATTGGGATCGGCGGTAATTTTGCGATAGATTTCCACCCGGTCGCCTTCCTTGACCACGGTATCGAGCTTGGCCAGTTTGCCGAAGATCCCGACCTTTTGCGTTTCCAGATCGATTTCCGGGTACTGGCTCAAAACACCGGATAATTCTATCGCTTCGGCGATGGTACTACCTTCCGGCACTTCCAGACGCATCCAGATTTGCCGATCCGCTTGAGCGTAACAAACTCCTACGTTCATCGTTGACCTCGGTTATTCGACGACGGCTGCTTCGATCGGCGCGGCCGGTTGGACCGGTTTTTCGGCGGCCTTGCGATCGAACAGTCGCTTCAAGGCCACCATGAATCCCAACATGATGAATCCGCCCGGCGGTAGCGCCATCAGCAGAAAACCTTTGTATTCCGGAATCAACACGGTTTCCAGAAATTGAAAACTTTCACCCAGCAATACCGACGCATTCGCGAACAAGGTACCCGCCGAACTGATTTCCCGCATCGCGCCGAGCACCACCATCGCGGCGGTGAAGCCAACGCCCATCATCAAGCCGTCCCACATCGACGGCAACACTTCCTGCTTGGAGGCGAAGGCTTCGGCCCGGCCCAAAATGACGCAGTTGGTAACGATCAGCGGAATAAACAAACCGAGCACCTTATGCAACTCGTGCATCCAGGCGTTCAGAAACAAATCGACCAAGGTCACCAGCGCCGCGATCAACAACACGAAGATCGGAATCCGAATTTCGGCCGGAATCAAATGCCGGCTGGCCGACACGGCGGCATTGGACGCCAGCATCACCACCATCGTCGCCAAGCCCATGCCCAGCCCGTTGGTCGCGGTACCGGTCACCGCCAGCAGCGGACACAAGGCCAAATTCTGGGTTAACACGACGTTGTTGTCCCACAGACCGTCTTTGGCGATTTTGCGGTAGGGCTCGGAAAACAATATCGAAAGATTCATGGATACACTCCGAAACGAAAACGTGGTTTACCAGGATGCGGCTATTCGGCGGCCAGCAGTTCGGCTTGATGGACGCGATAGAATTCCAGACCGCGCCGAATGGCTTGCACGACTTTACGCGGCGTGATGGTCGCGCCGCTGAATTGATCGAACACCCCGCCGTCCTTCTTGACCGCCCATTGTTCGACGGTCAGGTTATCCAGCGATTTGCCGTCGAAAGACAAGGCCCACTTGGATTTGGTAATTTCGATTTTGTCGCCGAGACCCGGCGTTTCGACGTGGGCGATCACCCGCACGCCCAGAATTTCGCCGTTTCGGTCCACACCCATGACCAGACTGATCGGTCCCGCATATCCGTCCGGCGCGATCAGCTTGAAACACACCGCGTTGACCGCGCCGGCTTTCTTGGCCAGATACACCTGCGTTTGCGGCGAGCCCAGATTCGCATCGGCGGAATCCAGCATCACGCTATCTTCCAATAAATTGTTGTCGTGCAAATCGGCCGGCACCACCTGAGCCAAATTGGCCTGCAAGTCTTCCTGCAAGCGCAGCGCGATCACGCCTCGGGTGGCCAGATCGGCCAAGCCCAGCAACAGCGCCGCCAGTAACGCGAACCCCGCCAAAACGCCGGCCTGAAATTGCAATTGCGGCCGCAATGCCTGCAAATTCTCGGGCTCCAGCCAGACCGCCAGCTTACGTTTCAGCGTTTTGCCGGCGGAAATCGCCGCCGCCAGCGCTTCGCCGCCAGCCGCTTGTTTTTGCACGGGATCGGAACTCATCGGCAATCTCAGGAATTGGAAATGTCTAGCGGTTTACCGCTACGGTAACGTCCGTAAATACGCGGCCGAATGTAATGATCGATCAATGGAGTCACGGCGTTCATCAGTAAAATGGCAAAACCGGTACCCTCGGGATAACCACCCCAGGAACGAATTACGAATATCAACAAGCCGCAGCCGGCACCGAAGATCACCTGTCCTTGCGGCGTATTCGGTGAGGTCACGTAATCGGTAGCGATAAAGAAGGCCACCAGCATGACCGCACCGGAATTCAAATGCACCCACGGACTCAAGTAATGTTTGGCGTCCCACAAATGAAAGCCGGAGGACAGCAGGAAAATCGTCGCCAACAACGAAACCGGGATATGCCACTGGATCACGCCCTGCCGCATCAGCCACAGGCCGCCGCCGAGAATCAACAGCGTCGAAGTTTCGCCGAGACTGCCGCGCTCCCAACCCAACATCGCCAAGAAGCCGGAATAGTCGTTCAATATGCCGGGTAATACGTGGCCTTGTGAAAATTCGGTCTTGACCAGACCCAGCGTCGTCGCACCGGTTACCGCATCGGCGTTGCTCAAGCCCGAAAATGTGATTGCGAAGCTGTCGAACACGCCAGGCCCGGTGAACAGCGGCGATACGTTCGCCCACGTCGTCATTTCGATCGGAAATGAAATCAGCAAAGCCACCCTGGCCAGCATCGCCGGATTAAATAAATTTTGTCCCAGACCGCCATAGACATGCTTACCCAACACAATGGCGATACCGGCACCGACGACGCCTATCCACCAGGGCGCCCACGGCGGCAGGGTCATCGCCACCAGCAGGCCAGAGACGATCGCGGAGCCGTCGCGCAAATAGGGTCCGGCCGCAACGCCTTTCAATTTCAGGCAGAACGCTTCGAAGGCCAGCGCCGAGAAGACCGTGACAACCAGCAAATACAAGGCCGGCCAACCGAATAGCAACACGCCGAAACCTACGGACGGTGCCATCGCCAGAATCACCAGACGCATGATCTGATCGGAACGGCGGGTAGCCAGTACGTGAGGACCACTAACCGGTTTTACACTCATACGGTTTCCTCCGCTTTCGCCTGGGCTTGTTGTGCCTGCTGCGCTTGTTGAGCGGCCAAACGGGCGGCGCGGGCTTCCTGAGCACGTTGCGCCTCGGCTTCGGCTTCCAGACGGATGCGCTCCATTCGCTGATTGCGTTCGTCGATCAGACGTTTGGTTTGTTCCGACTTGTGATCAGCCTGCTGGCGCTTGACCAGTTCGCCGGACGCGAATTTGAAGTAATGCACGAGCGGGATATTCGAAGGACAAACATAGGAACAGCTGCCGCAACTGATGCAATCCTTCAAGCCCAGATCGACCGCGGCATCGAGTTGGTTAACCTTGATCCGGCTAGCCATTTCCAACGGCAGCAAACCCACCGGGCAAGCCGTGACGCAACTCGAGCAGCGAATGCACGGTTGCACTTCGGGTTCTTCGATTTCGGCGGCCGTTAGAGCCAAAATACCATTGCACGCCTTGACGACCGGTACGTCGGCGATAGGCAGCGCATCGCCCATCATCGGTCCGCCCATCACCAAGCGGGCCATTTTGGTTTTATCCCAATCGCAGAATGCCAGCACTTCCGACATCAAGGTGCCGATCGGCACTTCGACGTTGCGAGGTTGGGCAACGGCGGCACCGGACACGGTAACCACCCTGGAAATTAACGGCTGACCCAGACAAATCGCTTTGTAAACGGCGTGGGCGGTCGCCACGTTGTGAACCACGACGCCAATATCGGCGGCTCGGCCATCGGCCGGAATTTCCTGACCGGTCAGATAACGCAGCATCTGCCGGTCCCAGCCCATCGGGTAGCGGGTCGGGACTTGAGATACCACGATATTCGGATAATCCCGGCAAGCATCGCGCATGGCCTGATACGCGGCCGGCTTATTGTCCTCGATACCGACCATCGCTTTGGGCGCACCCATGCCGCGCAGCATCAGGCGGATACCGGCGACAATTTCGTCGGCTTTTTCCTGCATCAACCTATCGTCGCAGGTCAGGTAGGGCTCGCATTCGCCAGCATTGATCAACAATGTATGAATTTTGCTTTTTCGGCCCAGACTGAGTTTAACGGCGGACGGAAACACCGCACCGCCCAAGCCAACCACACCGGCGGAGCCGACCATCGCGCAAATCGTTTCCGCATCAAGTTCAAACGGATCGTCGGGCACTTCCAGCGGCGCCCATTCGTCCTGTCCGTCGCTTTCGATGACAACGGTTCGAATCGGCAACGCGGAGGGATGCGGCGCCGGAAAATCTTTGACGTCGGCGACAACGCCCGATGTTGGTGCATGAACCGGCGCCGAAATGGTGCCTTGACTATAGGCCAGTAGTTGACCCTTTAGAATTCTTTCGCCAACCTTGACGACCGGCTCGGCAGGCTTGCCGACGTGCTGCTGCACCGGAATGTAGAGCTTTTTCGGAATCGGAAAGCCACTGGCGATACTCAACTCCGCCGTTTCGCTCTTATGCTCTTCGGCATGCACGCCGCCGCGTAATCTAGGATTTTCAAACCATCCAAACATAAACTTTTTCCTTACGCCGCCAAAGGCTTGGGCCAGCGCCAGTTCCGCAAGGTGACTTCGACGGGATGCATTTGCAGGCACTCGGTCGGGCAAACTTCCACACATTTTTTACAGCCTATGCAGGCATCCGCAACGACCGCATGGATTTGTTTTGGTGCGCCGACGATCGCATCGGTGGGGCAGACCTTAAAGCAGCGAGTGCAACCGGTGCACGTCTCTTCGCTGACCCTAGCGACCATCGGTTCTTGATCCTGAGTCTGGCTCAAGTCGACATCGACACCCAGCAGTTTGGCCAGTTGCTCGACCAAGGCCGTGCCGCCCGGCGGACATAAGGTTACCGGCGCGGCGCCGGATACCACGGCCTCGGCCGCCGGCCGACATCCTGGAAAGCCGCATTGGCCGCACTGCGAACCCGGCATTAATTCTTCCACTCGCTCGACCAGCGGATCGGATTCCACTTTCAGATATTTAGCGGCAATGCCCAGACTGATGCCCAGAAACAGGCCCAGAGCGGTCAAAATCACTATCGCGGATAAAACGTACATGGCTGCGCCTCTTATTTGCTGTATAGACCCGCAAATCCCATGAATGCCAGCGACATAATGCCGGCGGTGATAAACGCAATGGGGGTGCCTGAAAAAAGTGCCGGTACAGCCATCAACGCCAAGCGTTCACGGAGACCGGCAAAGAGCACCATCACCAGGGTAAAACCCAATGCCGAACCAAAGCCGAACAACAGGCTTTGGACGAAGTTGTATTGTTCTTGGATGTTCAGCAAGGCCACGCCCAAGACCGCGCAATTGGTAGTGATCAGCGGCAGGAAAATACCCAACACCTGATACATCACCGGACTAGTCTTATGAATGACCATCTCGGTGAACTGCACGACGGCGGCGATCACTAAAATAAAACCCAACACTCTTAAAAAGCCGATGTCGAACGGCAACAGCAAGCGGTGCTCCAACACCCAACTCGCGGCCGAGGCCAGCGTCAGTACGAAGGTGGTCGCCAAGCCCATGCCCAATGCGGTATCAAGTTTGTTGGAAACCCCCATGAACGGGCATAATCCGAGGAACTTGACCAGCACCACGTTGTTTACCAGCGCCGTGCCCAATATCAGCAATAAGTATTCGCTCATCGTTTTAAGAACCTTGTGTAGTGTTAACTATTCAGCATCATCCGTGCCAAGCGACTATCTCGGCGAATACCCGCCGAATCCCGCGAAATCAGGGCTCAGGTTTCCTGTAAGCTCTGTGCCAAAAAACACAGATTCAAAACAAGCGGGCAAATAAATGTCGTAAACCTTACAATTAGCCGGGAATAAGCAACAGCAGACTAGCCTTACCAACTTTGGCGTCCAAATTGCATATGCTTTTAAGGAAATACCGGCCCGGAGCCGGTCGCCCTTGCCGCCCGCGGTTCTGTCGTTTGCTCGGCGGGCAACAATCATTCATCCGGAATATACCTAGAGAGCAGTTTGCCATGACCAAATCCACCCGTGACTTCATGCTGGGCGAAATCGAGATCGACACGGCCAATCTGTTGGCGCCCGGCCAGGCCGATACCACCTCGGCCAAGCGCGGCGACAAGCGAAACCAAACCCTACCTTTCTCGCTGTTCGTGAAAGCGGTCGAACAAGCCCCGGTCGCCATATCGATCACCGATAAAAAAGCCAATATCCTGTATATCAACGACGCCTTCACCCAAGTGACCGGCTACCACGCCGCCGAAATTCTGGGCCAAAACGAATCCAAGCTCTCCGACAAGTCCACGCCCCGGCAAATTTATTACGACCTATGGCACACCATTTCCCGCAAGCAAGTTTGGCACGGCCAGTTGGTCAACCGGCGTAAACTGGGAGACCGCTATTTGGCGGACCTGACGATCGCGCCGATGTTCGACGAACGCGGCGCCATCAGTCATTACATCGGCATGCACCGGGACGTCACCCAGGCTCACCACGTCGAACAACAGGTCAGTAACCAAAAGCAATTGATCGAATCGGTGCTGAACGCATCGCCGGTGGCGATGGCGGTATTGGACAGCGACAAGCGGGTGGTCCTGGACAACCAAATGTACAAGATGCTGATCAGCGAACTGGATAAACCGGAACCGGCATTGTTTTTCCTCGACGCGTTGGAGCAGGACATGGGCGATCTGTGGAACGCCGCCACGACTCGCCAAGGCTTCACCAACCGGGAAATCCGTTACGACGGCACCGGCATCCGCGGCACCCGCTGGTTTTCCTGCTCCGGCAACTGGTTTACCGAAAACGACGTCTGCGCCGACACTTTCTTCGCCAAGCAATTTAAAGACTATCTATTGTTGAGCGTCAACGACATCACACTACAGCGTCGCCAGCAGGAAAAACTGCAGATTCAGACTTTGCGCAATTTGTTGACCGAGGAAGAACACATACGCAGCATCCGCGAAACCCTGTTGGGCGCGATGCACCAAATCCGCCAGCCGCTCAATCAAATTCACGCGGCGATCCAGATCATGAGTCAGCGCAACGATTCGCACAACCAGCCGTTGCGCGACCTACTCAGTCAGGTACAAGCCATGGGCGAGGAAACCCTGGCGACTTTGCAACGCTGCGTGCCCGAGATCCCGGAATCGGCGGTCGTACCCGTCAATCTGAATCAACTGCTGCACGAGGTAATGCTGCTCTACAGCACCAAGTTTCTGGCCAACGGCATCGTCGTCGATTGGTTGCCCAATCCGGTTTTGCCTTCTATCCTCGGGTCGGAGAACAAACTGCGCATGCTGTTCAAACAACTGATCGACAATGCGGTCAATGCCATGAACCGCGCCGGCAGTCGCGAACGGCTGATCAAGATCAGCACCGCCAGCGACCGCGCCTGGGTACACGTGGCTATCGACGATACCGGCCCCGGCATCCCGGCGAATCAACGCAGCAAAGTGTTCGAACCGTTTTTCACCACTTCGCCGACGATGGGCAGCGTACAGGCCGGCATGGGGCTGGTAATGGCGAAGGAAATTGTCAACCAGCACAACGGCATGATCGAAATCGATCCGGACTATCAAAACGGCTGCAGTTTCAAACTCAGTTTTCCCTGTCAAAAAAACTCAGCCATGGTGAGCATCCATGAGTGAAAGATTACTACTGGTCGAATCGGAACTGGACACCCTGTATTTGGTCAGCCAACTTCTCAATAGCACCCACGATCTGAGAACCAAACTGAAGGGGATATTGGAGATACTGCACAAACGTACCGGCCTGCATTTCGGGATGATCACGCTACGCGACATTGAAGACGACAGCATGAGCATCTGCGAAATCTACGGCGAAGACATCGACCGTTCGGTCCGCTACCAACCCGGCGAAGGCTTGGTCGGTGCGATTTTGGACGAAGGCAGCACCATCGTCGTGGAGCGCATCGCCGACGAACCGCGCTTTTTAAGCCGGCTCGGCGTATACAACCCCGACCTACCCTTCATCGGCTCGCCGCTGGCCGTCGAACAAGGAGAAGTAGTCGGCATCCTGGCGGCTCAGCCATGCGACGCCGGCTTCCTCGGCGAACGAGCCCGCTTCATGGAAATGGTTGCCAACCTGATCGCCCACAGCGTCAACATGCTGCGGGTCATGGAACGCAAACAAAACGAACTGGCCAGCGAGCGCGACTACCTCAAACAGACTCTGGTCAAAAACTATCGCTTCGAAAACATCATCGGCCATTCCGAACCGATGCTGAAGGTGTTCGACATCATTCGTCAGGTCGCAAAATGGCATACCACCGTTTTAATTCGCGGCGAATCCGGCACCGGTAAGGAAGTAGTCGCCAGTTCCATCCATTTCAACTCGGCCTGCGCCAACGGCCCGTTTCTGAAACTGAACTGTGCGGCACTACCGGACACCTTGCTCGAGTCCGAGTTGTTTGGTCACGAAAAAGGCGCGTTCAGCGGCGCGATCGGTCAACGCAAGGGCCGCTTCGAACTGGCCGACGGCGGCACCTTATTTCTCGACGAGATCGGCGAAATCTCGGCTTCGTTCCAAGCCAAACTATTGCGGGTATTGCAAGAGGGCGAATTCGAGCGGGTCGGCGGCGTCCGCACCCTGAAAGTCAACGTCCGCATCATCGCCGCGACCAACCGCAATCTGGAGCAGGAGGTGGCCGACGGCAACTTCCGCGAAGACTTGTATTACCGGCTGAACGTGATGCCTATCAATATGCCGCCGCTGCGCGAGCGCATCGAAGACATTCCGGAACTGGCCAGCTTTTTACTGAACCGGATTTCCAAGCAACAAGGCGGCCGGCCGCTGGAAGTCAAGGAAAGCGCGATCCGCATTTTGATGAAACACGACTGGCCCGGCAATGTCCGCGAATTGGAAAACCGCCTGGAACGCGCCGCGATTATGAGCCAGGACGGCGTCATCGATCGCGACGTAATTGCCGCGACCGGGCTGGAAAGCGAAATTGGCATCGGCCGGACGCCGCAACAGATCAAGCAAATCGATCTGCACGACGAAAACATGGACGAGCGAGAAAGAGTAATCGCGGCGCTGGAACAAAGCGGCTGGGTGCAGGCCAAGGCGGCGCGCTTGTTGGATATGACGCCGAGGCAGATCGCCTATCGGATTCAAACCTTGAATATTAACGTCAAACAGCTTTGAGCCAATCCTCGCCTAAGCCTGCTGCAAATGCCGTTGCCGTTAGGTTAAGCCGTTCGCTAAGCAGAGCCGAAGCAAACGGCTGGCTTCGGCTCCGCTCAGCCAGCAGCTTAGTTCGGCTCCGCTCAGCCCGGCCTAGATAGACTGTAAGCACTTAACTTATCGGCTTTGGGCCTGTTGTAACCTAGACAGCTCGAAGCGAACGCCCCGATAGCCGAGCGGCTGATTTGGGCGATTGGCGAGTTAAAGTTTGTCTTGCACGATTCGGTAAATGGCATCGGCCTCCTGCTCGCCTGTCGTCAACAAGGCTTGCAACTCCGCCAGCCGGCTGTCGGCGAACGCCCTATCTTTCAAGGCTCCGGCATTAATCCGGACGTTCAGCGCCGCGCTCTTCAAACCGGCATAGGCCGCCATCACCGCGACGCCGGCGTCGCTGATGACCGCCTGCCCGCCTTTTTCGGCCGCAACCCGGCTTAGCTCGATTGCTTGCGCGCAAGCCCTAGCACAAGCCAAGGGCACATCGGTCGCATCTTTCAACACCGCCTGAATTTGCTCGGTTCGATAAGCTTTTTCCTCGTCACTGGCCTTGGGTAGGCCATAACAGGCCATCAAGCGATCGAACACCTCGACGTCGGCCTGAATCATCCCGGTCAATGTTTCCCGCAACGCTTCCGCCCCGACCAACAACACTCTCAGCTCGGCATCGACCTCGGCGTATTTAGGTTTGCCTATCGTCAGATTGCAAACCATCGAAACCAACGCAGCGCCTTGCGCTCCCAGCAACGCCCCCGCGCTACCTCCACCCGGTGTCGCCTGTTTGCTGGCCAGTTCGTCGAGAAACCGCTGAATAGATTGGTCTTTGATTTCGGTCATTGTTGTCTCTCAGTTTTCCCTGCGCCAAATGGTATTTCCCCCAGCCACATCTTCCAGAATGACGCCCGAGCTTTTTAGGCGATCCCGGATCGCGTCGGCTCGCGCCCAATCTTTATTGGTTTTGGCGACTTTACGATCGGCAATCAAACTTTCAATGTCGGCCTCGGATAAACCGTCCGCGCCGCTACCGCCTTTCAGAAAATCGTCCGGATCGTCTTGCAGCAATCCCAAAATTCCGGCCAAACGCTTTAACGTCGCCGCCAGTTGGGCTTTGTGTTCGGTTTTGTTCAATTCGCGAGCCAAATCGAAAAGTACCGCCAGGGCCACCGGCGTATTGAAGTCATCGTCCATCGCTTGCTCGAAACGCAGCCGATAATCGACGTCGATGTCGATGTCGGCGATTTCGACGCCGCGCAGCGCCGTATATAAACGGGTCAACGCGGTACCGGCTTCGTCGAGCTGCTCGTCGGCGTAATTTAGCGGACTGCGGTAGTGGCTGGACAGTATGAAAAACCGAATCACTTCCGGCCGATATTGTTTCAGCACCTCTCGCACCGTAAAAAAATTGCCCAATGATTTGGACATTTTCTCTTCGTTAATCCGAACGAAACCGTTATGCATCCAATAATTGACGAAGGGCTGACCGGTGGCGCCCTCGGACTGGGCTATCTCGTTTTCGTGATGCGGAAACTGTAAATCCATGCCGCCGCCGTGAATGTCGAAGTGATTGCCGAGGCAGCAGGTGGACATCGCCGAGCATTCGATATGCCAGCCGGGACGCCCCATGCCCCAAGGCGACTCCCAGGCCGGTTCGCCGAGTTTGGCCATTTTCCACAACACGAAATCCAGCGGATCGCGTTTGGCCGTATCGACGCCGACCCGTTCGCCGGCATTCAAATCTTCGATGTTCTTGCCGGACAGCTTGCCGTAACCGTCGAAACGGCTGACCGCGTAAAACACGTCGCCATTGCCGCCGACGTAGGCGTAGCCCTTGTCGATCAGCGTTTCTATCATCCGGATGATGTCGGCAATCGATTGAGTAGCGCGCGGCTCGATGTCCGGCGGCAATACCGCCAGCGCCCTTTCGTCCTCGTGCATTGCGGCGATAAAACGCTCGGTCAATTCGGTAAAGGCTTCGCCGTTTTCGTTGGCGCGCTGAATGATTTTATCGTCGATATCGGTGACGTTCCGCACATACGTCAGCTGGTAACCGGCGTCCCGCAGATAGCGGGCCACGGTATCGAAAACCACCATCACCCGAGCGTGGCCTATATGGCAATAGTCGTAAACAGTCATGCCGCAAACGTACATGCCGACCTTGCCGGGTTCCCGGGGAATGAATTCTTGCTTGCTGCGAGTCAGGGTGTTGTAAATTTTCAGCATCGGCGTTGATCGATTACGGCGCAAAGACTCCGCAATCTACCAAGATTCCGGCTTCTCTTTCAAGATAAAAACACATAGAATTCGCCGCTTACAGCGCTAACGAGGATATTTCATGCGTAACCGGTTCGCTTACCTGATGCTGTTTTTATTTTCAACCCTTTCATTTGCAACGGAAAACAAAATGTCGGACTCCCAATCCAAAGTCAAATTGACCACCACGCTAGGCGCCATCGTCATCCAACTCGACGCCGTCAAAGCGCCTGCATCGACGGCCAACTTCATTGCCTACGTGAACGACGGCTTTTATAACGGCACGATCTTCCATCGTGTCATTCCGGGGTTCATGGCTCAAGGCGGTGGTTTCGACACGTCGTTCAATCAAAAAGCCACCAAGGCCACCATCCAAAACGAAGCGAACAACGGCCTAAAAAACAAGCGCGGCACCATCGCGATGGCCCGTACCAACGATCCTCATTCGGCCACCGCGCAATTTTTTATCAATTATAAAGACAACGCCTTTTTAGACCATACCAACCAAACGCCTAGCGGCTGGGGCTATGCGGTATTCGGCGAAGTCGTCGAAGGCATGGATGTCGTCGATGCGATGGCCAAGCAACCCACCGCCAACCGCGGCATGCATCAAGACGTCCCCAAAACCGACATCGTCATTGAGAAAGCCGAAGTCGTCGAATAACGCCATGCCGCAATCCTCGCTAGAGACGCCGAAGCAGGCGTCTCTACACCAGGATATTCTGTTCATCTCCGACCTGCATCTGGCATGGGAAAAGCCGGGACTAACCCGGCGCTTTCTCGATTTCTTGCAGTACCGAGCCTCGCGCGCCCAAGCCGTCTATATACTCGGCGATCTCTTCGACGCATGGATAGGCGACGACGACAAAACTCCGCCGAATCGAAGTATCAAAAAAGCATTAAGAGCGCTGACCGAAGCTGGAATCCGGATTTTTTTATTGCAAGGCAATCGGGATTTTTTGCTGGGCGAACAGTTTTGTCGGGAAACCGGCATCGCATTGCTGGACGATTACAGCGTTATCGACTTGAACGGCACCCGAGTTTTATTGACGCACGGCGATTTGCTCTGCACCGACGACGAGGCTTACCAAGCGTTTCGGAAAAAATCCCGTAATCCTCGGTGGCGCAACAATGTACTGAGCAAACCGTTGATACTTCGCCTGTTGGCCGCGCGCTGGTACCGCCTACGCAGCTTTTATCATAAGCGCGGCAAAACCGATGAAATCATGGATGTCAATCAACAAACCGTCGCCGAAACGATGCGCCAACATGGCTGCGACATTCTAATACACGGCCACACCCATCGCCCGAACCTGCACGAATTCCTGCTGGAAGGCCGCCATGCCAAGCGTTTCGTGCTGGCTGACTGGACGATGGACGGCGCCAGCGCACTGTGCTGGAACGGCTCCTCGTTTCAGCAGGAAAGGCTATACCCATAAAAAAACCGGTAACGCGGAACGGGATCTCACTGTTTCCCGATCGCGGCGCTACCGGCTGCACTATCTCCGCCCAAGTAGACCGGCCAATGCCGGTCAAGTTCCGCTGTTTCGGGAAAAAACCAACCGTAGCGACTCCGCGTCTCCAAATTCATCCAGCCATCCCGACCGAACCGTTTCCAAGCCAAAACTCTGCTTGGATCGAACCACCAACGAATTTGCGCCGCTACTCTCGGCAGGGTGTTAGTATTGACGACAAGATAGGCTAAACTTTAGGCATGGCTTCGTATGACCCCCCTCGACAGTTCTGCATGATTAACTTAGCGGCATATTTTCTGGGTAGTGCTTTAACGCTTGCCGCCAGTGGCAACTTGCTTGCCAACGACAACAAACTTCCGGATACCATCGCCCTTATCAAACCCGGCGTGGTTGCTGTCGGAACTTACATGCCTACCCGTAATCCCAGGGCGCTGTTTTTGGCGACCGGCTTTGCGGTCGGTAACGGCGACCGGATCGTCACCAATGCCCATGTGCTCGAGAAAAAGTTGGACGGCGCCCGGTTGGAGCGTTTCGCGGTGTTCTATCTGCAGGACCAAAAAGAACACATGTTGATCGCGAATATTGCCGGCGTGGACGGAGAGCATGACTTGGCGATGCTGACGCTCGAAGGCGGCAAACTGCCGCCGCTGGAAATCGGCGATTCGCGAAAGGTTAAAGAAGGCGAGCAATTCGCTTTTACCGGCTATCCGATCGGCATGGTATTGGGCTTATACCCTGTCACCCATCACACCATGGTTTCAGCGATTTCGCCCAATGCAATCCCAGCCATCGCCACCAATCAATTGAATGTGAACATGCTGAGAAAACTGCAGACCCCGTACAACGTGTTCCAACTCGACGCGACCGCCTATCCGGGCAACAGCGGCAGCCCGCTTTACGATCCGGACTCGGGCAAGGTCGTCGGCATCATCAACAAGGTGTTCGTGCAAGGCAGCAAGGAAAACGCCATCACCAACCCCAGTGGCATCACTTATGCCATTCCGGCCGAATACATCCGAGCACTGGCCGGCCAAACGTCTCTCCAATAATTCTTCCCGGACCGTAATTCGCACCCAATATGATTCGAATCTTTCGACACTATATTTCAACGGCTTATTTATGGCTGTTAATCCTGGAATGGCTGGTCTTTTTTCTGGCGATGTATTGTGGCGCGACAGTCCGTTTTCTCTATACGGCCTCCTGGTATACCTCCAACGAACTGGGAGCCGCCGCCTTGATGTACTCAATGGTATTTACCGCCGCGTGCTCGGCGTTGGGGCTATACCGGAAAACGCTCGATAAGGAAGAATACAATATCCTACAGCGTATTAGTTTTGCGTTCGCCATTGCGGTTTTCATGTTGGCATTTATCTACTACGTGATTCCAGACCTGATGTTGGCACGTAGCGTTTTGATTTCCGCGCTGATTCTCTCCTATGCCGGGCTACTTCTGACCCGCCACCTGTTTTATCGTTTCGTGAACTTGGAAAAACTCAAGCGCCGGGTACTGGTCATCGGTTGCGGCCAGCGAGCCGGGGAATTGAGCGTCATCAATTCCAGTTACATTTATCGCGGCTTCGAAATTGTCGGTTATGTAACACTCGAAGACGAACCCATCAACGTACCGCACGCCATCGCACTCAACGAGAAATTGCGCTTGAACGACATTGTCGAAGCCGCCGAGGTCGACGAAATTGTCATCGCGGTGGACGATAGGCGCAAAAAGCTCCCTGTCGACGAGCTGCTGGACGTCAAGATGTCTGGCGTTCAAATCATGGATTTGCAAACCTTTTACGAGCGCGAACAGCGCTTGATATATCTGGAAACGTTAAGCCCGAGTTGGCTGGTGTTCTCCGACGGTTTCGTTAACGACGGCACCCGCCCTATCGTCAAACGCACGTTCGACGTGATTGCCAGCTTGTTATTGCTATCCGTCAGTTGGTGGATCATGGTGCTGACCATGATGGCGATCTACGTCGAAAGCGGCTTTGGCGCGCCGGTATTTTATAGGCAGCGGCGGGTAGGCTATCGTAGCGAGGTATTTAACGTCATCAAATTCCGCAGCATGCGAGTGGATGCCGAAAAAAACGGCGCGCAATGGGCCGCGCAAACAGACGACAGGGTCACCAAGGTCGGCAAGTTTATCCGCAAATATCGGATAGACGAGCTTCCGCAGCTGCTGAACGTGTTGAAAGGCGACATGAGCTTCGTTGGCCCAAGACCCGAACGCCCCGAATTTGTGCAAGGTTTCGAAGAACGCATCCCCTATTACAAGGAAAGGCACCGGGTAAAACCCGGTATCACCGGCTGGGCGCAGCTATGCTACCCGTACGGCGCCAGCGAGTACGACACCCTGCAGAAATTGCAATATGACTTATATTATGTAAAAAACTACAGTCTGTTTTTAGATTTGACCATCATGATGAGCACCGTCGAGGTCATCTTATGGGGTAAGGGAGCCAGATAGTTTTACCGAGCGCAACACCCCTCGCCTGTTAGCGCGAAATTAAGAACCTGTCCCTGGAACTATTATGGCAAACTGCGTTAAATGTTTAATATCCGATGCGGTACCCAGAGTCATACTCGGCAAAAATGGGATTTGCAATCTGTGCGAAAACTATAAACCGGAAGACAGCCAAATTTTAGATAGACAGCGTGCCGAACGCGAAGCCGATCTGGAAAAAGCCCTGCGCGAGTGTAAGAATCAAGCGGAATACGATTGCTTGGTGCCGCTTAGCGGCGGTAAGGACAGCATTTA
The DNA here is from genome assembly GCF_001856095.1 of Methylomonas sp. LWB. NCBI lineage: Bacteria > Pseudomonadati > Pseudomonadota > Gammaproteobacteria > Methylococcales > Methylococcaceae > Methylomonas > Methylomonas sp. LWB. The sequence continues at coordinate 73,902 of NZ_MKMC01000002.1, read as the reverse complement.
TTTACTTTATAAGTTAAAAGTCGAATACGGCCTTAAGGTTCTGGCCTTCACCACCGACATCAATATTCCGCCGTTAGCCTGGGACAATATCCGCCGCACGCTGAATAAGCTGGACATCGACCATGTGGTTTACCGGCCTTCCGAGCAGTTTTACCAAAAGCTCTTCCGACATTTGCTGAAAAACCAGGAACCGCGCGGCGCGGTATACACCGTGTCGTACGTCTACGCCCCGCTATTCGAGGGCGATGCCATTAAGTTGGCCCTCGAAAAAAATATTCCGCTGATACTGGCCGGATATTCGCCCGGCCAACCCGAACCTGAACGAATGCTTTACGAGTTCTCCAGGGATTTGATTGCCAAAGTCGATTGGACGCCACCGGCACTGAAAACCAGCACCGAATTTGACGAACTAGAGCTTTCCCGATTTTTCAATCCCCAGAACTATCCTTCCGGAACTGTATTTCCCAGATACTTAGCACCCTATCACGCCTGGCCTTACAACCAGGAACAGATCATGCAAAAAGTCGTGCAACTGGGTTTGGTAAAATCCGGAAAGCACGCCAGCCCGATATTCAGCAATTACCCAATCAATTGGCTATTAATGTATTCAGACTTAAAGCATTTTGGGTACAACCCGTATCTGCCGGAGTTTTCCGCATTAATACGCGAGGGCAAGGCCAATGTAAACCAATGGCGCATACTCGTGCCTATAATCGACTTTATGCTCAAAAAGAAAGTATTTTTAGGCCATGAGGTGACAAGAAGCCTGAAATGGCTTGACCTATCGGAAAAGGAATTGACCGTAAACCACCCACTGGGTGCTTACGATCCACCCATGATAGCAACAAGGAGATTGCAAAATGCAAAGAGCGACGCTCCCTGAATTGTTAGCCACAAGAGCCAGACAAACTCCGAACGCTAACGCTCATTGGTCGCTCGATATTCACGGCCAATGGTCACCCACCAACATCAGCCAATTCTATTTACAGGCAGTCGATCTAGCTTGGCAGCTAAAAACTCTCGGTATCGAAAAAGGGCAGACCGTCGTTGTTTTGGCGGCAAGCTCAAGCCAATGGGAGTTGGCACATCACGCTATTCTGATGCTCGGCGGTGTCATTGTCGGGATAGATCCCGAAGAAACCGCGGAACATCTCGAAACCATCTCCACTCTGGTCAAAATCGATGCCATGATTATCGATCGAGTTGGACGTTTGGAAAAATTTGGCGACAGCGTCTTTAATCAAATATCCACCGTTATTTCACTTGAAGATGCCAGCGAATCCGGTAAGAGCAAGCTTCACTCGGTGACCATTCACGACCACCTCGACGAAAAACTCGACCACACGGTTTTATCAACGGCGATATTCCCCAACGACATTGCAACGATCATATTCACCTCCGGCACCACCGGTACCCCCAAGGGAATAGCGTACAGACACGAACAGATCGTCACCGCTATTCAAGCCATATTGGACACCTTCCCGGAAATTGGCCAAGCCCCCTGCCATTTGGTCTGTTGGTTGCCGTTATCGAATCTTTTTCAACGCATTGTAAACCTATGTGCGCTTGCTGGAGGTTCGGAAATATTTTTCGTAACTCAGCCGCAAAAAATCATTGAATATCTACCTCAAATCAACCCGCATGTCTTTATTGCTGTCCCGCGTTTTTACGAAAAGCTCTATCAAGAAGTCGAGAACAAATTAAATAGACAACCAAAACCTATCTATCACCTCCTCTGCTATTGTCTGTCTGCGGGGGAAAACGATTCGCCGGTCGGATGCCTATTTCGTTTTATCAATCGCCACCTATTCAAGTCGTTTACATCATTGTTCGGATGCAACATTCGATATTTGATTAGCGGTTCCGCTCCGATACCAATTTGGCTGCTAAAACGCTTCTACGCAACAGGGCTGTTGATTCTGGAGTCCTACGGTCTCAGCGAAAACGTTGTTCCGATTGCCGCAAACCGCGGCAACGACTACCGATTCGGCACTGTCGGGAAACCACTAAGCCCTAATAGGGTAATACTTGCGGAAGACGGTGAATTACTCGTTAAAGGCAGCGGAGTTTTTGGTGGCTATGTAGCGGAACAACAAGAAGACCGCAGATTAACCACGGACGGTTATTTGGCGAGCGGGGATTATGCCGAGATCGACGAACACGGCTACATTCGCCTGACCGGGCGAAAATCCGACGTGTTTAAGACCTCCACCGGCCGCAAAATCGCCCCCGTCGAAATCGAAGACTTGTTAAAAAGCCATAGTAAGATCGAGCACGCGGTTGTATTCGGCGCAAACCGCAAATTTTTGACAACCTTGGTAACAGTGGGAGCCAAACGACCAGAAGACGCCGGCGAAATGCTCGATTTCGCCAGAAAATTAGCGAAGACGCTCGCCGAAACCGCAACGGAATTACCCAATTACAAGCGCCCGGTCGGTGCTGTGTTAAGCTTTTCGTCACTGTCGGTCGAAAGAAATGAACTGACGCGTAATTTAAAGCTGTTGCGGAGGAATATTCAACAAGATTACGGAGCGTGGATAAACCAGCTTTACGACGCATTAGACAATGGCGATTCAACTATTCACCAGCAACCCCTGTTGATTGAACCTAATATCGTGCTGCTGAAGTTACCGGCCTGACAAGTCCTTTTGCAGATCGTCCAATCGCACCCAAGGAATAACGATGAAATCCAATTACTTCGTCACCGGCGCGACCGGCGCTATCGGCAGCATGCTGGTACCGCTATTGCTGGAAGAACCGCAAAACCGAATTTGGTTGTTAATCCGCGCGAAATCACCCGAGCACCTCCGGCAACGACTAGAGGAACTGATTGAATTCTGGGAACTGGATACCACTCGAGCCGACGACGCGCGCCGACGGATTAGCCTACTACAAGGGGACACCGATGAGCCGCGCTTTGCCCTATCCGAGCAAGCCTATGGAGAAATCGTTAATTCATGCACGCACATTATCCATAGCGCCGGCGTGGTACGGATGAATCTGCCGCTGGACACGGCTCGCAAACACGCATTGAGCGCCGTCAAAAACATTGTCGAACTGGCTCACGCCTGCCAAGCGGCGGGAGTATTGCAGAAGGTAGAATATGTCAGCACTATTGGGGTAGCAGGCAAGATGCCCGGCTTAATACCGGAAACATGGATTACCGAAACGAGAGCATTTCATAACACATACGAGCAATCCAAGGCTGAAGCAGAAGATTACTTAAGAGAAAAGATGCTCGAACTCAATTTACCTGTAACTGTACACCGTCCGAGTATGGTTGTCGGACACTCCGAAACAGGTAAGATTATTCACTTCCAAATTTTTTATTATATTTGTGACTTTCTGTCAGGGCGCCTTACATTTGGACTATTACCGCACCTCGGCAACGCAAAGCTGGATATAATACCCGTTGATTATGTTGCAAAATGTATAAAAACCAGCTCGCAAAGACTAGATTTCGTTGGAAAAATATTTCATCTTTGCTCCGGACCCGATCAAGCATTAAAATTAGTCGATATAATAAAAATATTACAATGCATATCAAAGGAGCATGTTTCAGATATACCGAAAGTTATATCTATTCCACTATGGGCTTTCAATATATTAACCAAAGCTACTAAACATTTTATCCCGAAGAGCACCCGCCGAAAAACAAAGTCATTTCCTTTTTTTTTAGCATATTTAGAGGCTCGGACCAGCTTTGACAACCAATTATCAGTGCAGACTCTACCGATCCAGCCACCTTTAACCCACACATATTTTCAAACAGTAATTACACGATATTGGACTCGCCAGCGATTTAAATAACAAGTGGTTTTTTGCGCAATGCTCAAGTATATACAACCTGTCTTTCGAAGGATTATGATTTATTAAACCTTTTGATTTTGCTAACGACTACATTGCTGAATGAGCCAAGAATCACAATCCGTAACGACCCGGAGCCATAATATTACTCGGATCCACTGCTTTCTTTACAACTTGCAAGAAAGAAGGTACTGCATTTTTTTCGCTTGGCAAAGACATAGACTGAATGCCCAGCCTATAAGGTATAAATCCTGATGCTATACCGGTATCCAACAACTCGTGATAACACGCATGAGCACGAGCAACCTCTTCTGAATTTTGCCTATCAAACAAAATTGGTATCGTGCTATCCCAACAGCGATCGGAAATACTCGTTAGCGTAATTAATGGCTCCATCTGATATTTAATACAAATTTTTGTAACCATTTCAATAAAAGCCCTGGTCAATTTAGGCTTCATTGGAAGAAGTGGGGAGTACCATATTAGCCCACAACCGTCAGCATCCGGATTCATAGGTGCACCGTCAGTTGGTATCGTCCCTGATCGCCAATACGCAAGTGGCAAGGCTATTTCACTGGGCTCTCCGGCGAATATCTGCATACTCTTGTTTAGAGAGTCCAAAATCTTTACAAGATGCATTTCACGAATCACTGGCAGCGCTCGTGCTACACCATATAACAATCTGACCTTTTCCGGCGTAAAGAACACAAGGCGCTTAGCTACTGGCCGTAATATTCTGCGGATTTCGCCCTTAACCGCTTTCACGACTTTTTTGTTACCGTAGATCGCACCAACTCCCGTCCATTCCATGATCTGGTTGCGCTTCATCAGCTTTTTCAAAATATCGTCCGGAATCATTCCGTCATCACCGACTCGATCTTTCGGATATGGCTCCGACATCGATAACATACGATGTTTGTTCATCAAATTTATCGATCCCGTCACCGCACCGACTTCTCTAAGAACCTGCCGCACTTTTTCTACGGCCAACTCCAAATCGTCAGACTTTTTTACGCCAAAGAAGAAAGCCTCGACTCGTTCTGGCTTAGGCGCCAAGGCTATCGTCATTTTCGTCACAATTCCAAAATTGCCTTGAGAGAACAAACCGTCACAGTAAGGCCCCATCCCATACTTGAAAGCCTTATCTATCTCATCTCCTCCCAATCCCTCCATCATGGAACGATAAATTTCACCGTTCGGCAGAACAGCTTCCAAACTCATCACCGCGCCAAAATGATCAGCATAAGGCGTTATACCGTAACCGCGCTCCAAAGCGTTGCCAACCAAACTGCAATCGGGGCCAGCTCCATGCACGGGAACCAAATACATATATTTCTTTTCTTTGAGATACATATCTAGTTGGCGCTGAGTGACTCCTGGCTCAACTGTCAGTAAACCAGTCTCCGAATCAAACTCCAACGACTTCATCTTTGACAAATCAACAAGAACGCATCCGTCCTGAGCAGGGCTCGCGGAGCCGTAACCCCAATTATGACCAGTACTTATAGGATATAGAGGAATTTGATGTTTATTGGCGATGAGGACAGCCGCCTCTACTGCCGCCCTAGACTTAGGAATAAGCGTTCCAAAGATCCGACGGTCAATAGCCAAAGTCGAAGTTATCAGCGACTGAGGAAAAATGACAGAATCTTCGGCCAACTCGGGATGACGTTTCCAGTCCGCAATAGCATTTTCAAGGTTCGAATTTTTCATCGGCTTCTCCTGTGTGGTTATCAGAAGGATAGCCTATTAGGTAGGTCACACCAACCGGTAAAAATCCAACACGCTTCAAACCGATCTTCCAACGATATTCAGGCGCATTCAAAGTAGCCACAATTTCTTGAAGTTCAGCAACTGAGTAGGTCCTAAGGCACGAGACTACTCCATCAAACAAGACCACAAAGGGAACAACAGGAATCAGATAGGTAAAAATCAGTCTTGACCAGCGAAAAGGCCTAATCCAAGGTGTCAATACCCAAACCAAAAGAGGGGTGAACAACATATATACAATCAACAATATATGTCTCTGAGTACTCTCAAAAACAGCGATTCCCTCACGACGGTCAACAGCGTTCTGCAGAATTGAACGAGCCAAATCCGGCGTAAAATGATGAAAGCTCGAAAACAATGTGCGAAAACCTTGTAGATCAACAGAAACGTTAGCGGCGTCTATCGAGTCAGCACAAACCTCAAAATCGTTCGGATAGCGAGCCTTTGCACTTCTGAAGGCCTCCACGTTAGGGTATAAGTCCGTTAACGTAACGCTCATATCTAGCCCGCCATTCGCGAACTTCATCTTATCAATAATAGCGAGCCATGTTACTCCACCCGCGCAAAGATCAATCACTCGACTAGGTCTACCTTCTCTTGTAATGGCTTCCCACAACAGCGATACAATGGGATCATATAAATTGAATATTCGGACAATGTATTGAAGAAAGTCGGTAACGCTGTCCCGAATAGATCCCGGACACCAGCTTTGGTCTTCTATTTCAAATAAATGGATACGCTTCATCGTTATGAAAAACCATAAAAAGCAAAATGCCCTCGCAAGGAGGGCATTCTAGTCCAAATGAACGTAAAATCTAGAAAATCAAGCTGCGAATTTGCGGCGAGAAAATTTGCTAAAACCCATCATCCCCAAACCCAACAACGCTAAGGACGATGGCTCTGGAACTGTACGAGTGTCACCAGTCAACTCGGCTGTACCGGTAGTAAAGTTGTCCCCATTTTTAAACTGAGAGCTGGAGGTGTAAAACAAATCCGAAACCCCACCATTGGTATTGGTTTGATTGTCAGTGTCGAAATAACTTGCCGCCGCACCACCGATAACAGAGAAGTAAGCATCGACTGACCCAAACAAATTGCTGCCTGCCACGATAGTATTCAGCGTCAATGTATCGATTTTCAGCTTAAGGAACGGTTCCGAATAAGTAGTATCAACCGCATCTACTGTCTCTGGCAATGTATTACCGTAATTCAAAGCGGCATCGGAATAGATGTTAACCCAAGCGCTGCTCAAATCAAGGTTGAAAACCGGAACCGCAGGATTGGTTAAATCAACGCTATTCACTACAATGCCACCAAAACCATAGGTTAACTGAACATTGGTAGCGAAGTCAGCTGGATTAGTATCTGGGCTAGGATCGCCAACAACTGAGTTAATACCGTTGAACTCGGCGAATATGCCAGTACCCGTCAAGCTGCTTCCGGCCAGAGCTCCGAGGTTAACCAGATCGATGGTAAGCCTTGGCGAAAACGTGTTTTCTGCCGAAGCGGTTTGAAACCACTGAGTGTAGGTGGTTTTGCCAACGAAATCATCAGCTGGCTGACCAGGATTGCCGTTGACGGCATTCGGATCCCAATTAATATTCTGCACCGTGACTGCACTAGCCGCACTAGCGCCAAATACGGACAAAGCACCCACAAAAATTGCTGAAGTGAGTTTAGTGTTCATGCTTACCTCCAAAGTTAAGATATAAAGAGAAACTCGAATCTGTTAAAGCACTCAGCGTGCCAAAATCTCAACACACTGAAACCATTGATATTTTTATTCGAAGGCCAACACCATCCCATTCGACCTGTAAAAAAAACTGACAACATTCTCAAAAAAGCTGAAGCGCCCCGGATTTCTGGGAGGTTCCCGCCTTTTCGTGAATGGAGCAATGAAAGAGAAAACGTCAAACCATTATTCGTCAGAAATCCGACAGCGAGCGATTCGCATGGTGCGAGTACATCAAGGCGAATATCCGTCGAAATGGGCGGCGATTCAGTCGATTTCAGCGAAGTTTCGCCGTACGGCTGAAACGTTACGCCGCTGGCTGAGGCAAACCCGAAAAACGAATGACGCGCAAATGAAGCCACTAGTAGCTATTCGGATCGGATCAAGGCGTTGGAGCTGAGAGTGCGCGAATGACGCCCAGCCAACGAGATTTTGTACGCAGTCTCCGGGTTTTTGATGCGGTCATTTTTTCTCCTTTAGGGAATGGCAGTTTCCTACCTACTAATAGCCGTTTACACAAAAACGCTTACACCATCGGCATTATGTGGACTAAGCGACTGGCGCTTTTCATTCCTGGCTGACTTCTCGAACCAGCCAAACGGACAGCCGCCCACTTCACCATGAAAGTCATTGGGCAAAATTCGGATACACCTGTGTTGAAACGAGGTCGACCGCCACCAAAACCGCCACGCCCATCTTTCTCATTATCCAGGATAACAAATCACTTCATGTTCGTTAGCTTGCCTGCTTACCAAAGCGCTCCGCCAAAAAATCCAAGAACACTCGAGTCTTGGTCGGCATTAACTTTCGGCCGGGGAATACCGCCCAGACATCGACACCGGGAAGCTGCCAGTCCGCTAGCAAACGCACCAGTTCACCAGTATGCAAACTCAATTCACCGTAGACTTTTGGCGCCGCGACAATACCGCGACCCAGACGAGCCAGTTTAACCAATAACTCCGGCGAATTGGCGGTGACCGCCGCGGGCGGCAGGCCGGTCCAAAGTTCTTCACCGCGCCGCAACCGCCAGGGCGCGATTTCTTGATTGGCCGCTACCAGATGCAACGCGGTATGCTCCGCCAATTGCCGGGGATGATCCGGCGTGCCGGCGCTCGCCAAATAGTGTGGCGCCGCGTACAAACCGAATTCGAACCGGTCCAGGCGCTTAGCCGCCAACATCGCGTCGTCGGCCAATTCGCCAACCCGAATCGCCAAGTCGTAGCCTTCCCCAACCAAATCCACCCGTCGCGGCGATAGATCCAGGGCCAACATCACATCGGGATAGCGTTCCCCGAATTCGGCCAACAGCGGCGCCAAAGCCAAACTGGCGAAATCGCCGGGAACGGATAAACGCAACCGGCCGGACGGCGTCACTTGCCGATGCGCCGCCCAGGCCGCCGCCGCGTTGGTTTCCTCACCGATTTGCCGACCATGTTCCCGCAAACGTTCGCCTAGCTCGGTCAGGGTCAACTTACGCGTCGTGCGTTGCAACAAACGCTCGCCCAGACGCTGCTCCAGCAACGCGATGCGCCTAGACAACGACGACTTGGGCAATCCCGCCGCTTCGGCGGCCCTGGAAAAGCTGCCGCAATCGGCCACCTTGGCGAATAGCCACAAATCGTTCGGCTCGATGCCGGGATATTGTTGCTCTAGTGGAATAATGTTATCCATTTTCACGTCTTATCGTTTTGATTATCCCGAATTATAGTAGCCCCATCCACTGACATTTGGGAGACCAACGATGAACCTTCTGCAAATCAACACCAGCATTCGCGGCGAACAAAGCCACTCCAGCCATTTGGCGACACTATTGACTGAAAAGCTACAAGCCGCCTACCCTGATTCCGAGTTGATTAAACGCGACTTGGCGCAATCCGCTCCACCGCTGTTGGACGGCGCGGCCCTCGGCGTGTTGTTCACGCCGGCCGAACAGCGCGACGCCGAACAGCAGGCCTTGGCGGAACGTTTCGACGCCTTGATAGACGAAATCCAACAAGCCGACCGTATCGTGCTGGGCGTTCCGATGTACAACTTCGGGATTCCCGCCCAGCTCAAAGCCTGGTTCGATGCCATTGCCCGCGCCGACCTGACGTTTCGTTACACCGAGTCCGGCCCGGAAGGCTTGTTGCGCGGCAAAAAGGTTTATTTAACCTTAACTTATGGCGGACAACACAGCGACACTCCCTTGGATACGATGACGCCCTACCTGCAAACGATGCTGGGCTTTTTGGGCATGACCGATCTGACTTTCATCCATGCCGAAGGTCTGGCAAGAAGCGGCGATGTCGCCGAACTGGCCTTGCGGCAAGCCGAGCTGGAAATTGCCGCGCTGGAAATATGACCGGCGACCCCCCATCCTGCGGCGAGTTCCAAATCCGTCACCCCCTCGAGGATTTGCCCTGTCGATGATTGAACCGACCGGCATGTTCCCTTCGACTCCGCTCAGGGAACGCTTAGGCTCCGCTCGGGGAACGCCCCGCTCTGCTCAGGGAAACGCCACGCTTGGATCAAGGGAACGCCCCGCTGGGACCAGGAACCGTGCCGATGCCGCTCGGTCCCCGCGCGACGCCGAAGGGACCTTAAACACGCCCAATTAAAATGAGATCAACCGATGAGCCCAACATCCGCTTCCACCGTAAATCACTCCCGGACTATCGAACAATTAGTCACCGGGCTTAACACAACCGACGGCGCCGGCGTCCAACTGACGCGGCTGATACCGCCAAGTTTACAAAAACGGCTGGACCCGTTTCTATTGCTGGACGCCTTTGGCAGCAACAACCCCGGCGATTATGTCGCCGGCTTCCCCAGCCACCCGCATCGCGGCTTCGAGACCCTGACCTATTTGCTGGCCGGCCGCATGCGGCATAGCGACAATGCCGGTCACGCCGGGTTATTGGAAACCGGCGGGATACAGTGGATGACCGCCGGACGCGGGATTATCCATTCGGAAATGCCGGAGCAGAAAGACGGTTTGTTGGCAGGCTTTCAACTGTGGATCAATCTGCCGGCCGCGCACAAAATGCAGCCCCCCAGCTACCTCGACGTGCAAAGCCCGGCGATACCGGAACTCGAGCTACCGAACGGCGGCCTGCTCCGCGTGATTGCCGGCGACAGTCATGGCGTGGCGGGCGCGATACAACGGCCGGTCACCGAACCGTTGTTTCTGGATCTGCACTTGCCGGCCGGCGACGCATTCAGCCAAGCGCTGCCGCCCGACCGCAATGCCTTTATCTATGTTTACCGGGGCGAGCTGACGGTCGGCGGGCGCAAGCTCGCGGCTCGGCAATTGGCGGTGTTAAATAATCGGTCGGAAAGCGACGGCGTGGTGATGATCGCCGAACAGGACAGCCAAGCCATACTGATCGCCGGCCGGCCGCTGCGCGAACCGATCGTTCAGCGCGGCCCGTTCGTGATGAACAGCGAGGCCGAAATTCTGCAAGCGATAGACGACTACCAAAACGGCCGCTTGTAAACCGGGGACCGGTCCCCACCGGAACTCGGCCGCGACGTCTTCAGTAAACCGACCGCGCCGTAAGCCCAAACCTTCGCGCCAAACGCACGCGCGAAAGAAACGACACGGCGAGTGCATTCCGCCTGTGTCCTGCAACGCAAAGCCTCACGCCAGCTCATTCCGCCCGGCAGCAACAGCCGGGCGGGCTTAACGGCGCATTCGATGCGTCTGCCACGACTTCGCCACGGCCCAAATCCGCGCGACGAACGACTGATAAAAGCGACATTCCAAATCCCTCCCACCACCCGATCACGCCGATTCCCTCGAGAAATCAAGCGGCTCCGCTTAATCATCCTGTCATTTTGCGCTGCCTATAATCCCGGCCTCCTCTACCCAGCCCTGGAATTAAGCATGCGTAAATTAAGCAGATTTACCCGTATCGCCGGCCAATCGGCGCTGCTTGCGGCCATTGCCGCTTTAACAAACCCGGCTTGCGCGGTGGACGCCCCGCAAATGCCGCAAGGCATCCAATTCGGCGATCCGGTGCCGGGCAGAACCGTGGTGTGGAGCCGTGCCGACCGTCCGGCGCGCATGTTCGTGCAATATGCGTTCGATGCCGACTTCACCAATCCGGTGACGATTCGCGGCCCCTACGCAACGCCGGAATCCGATTTCACCGCCCGCCAGGATTTGGTCGATCTGCCGGCCGGCCAAGACGTTTACGTCAAGGTCTGGTTCGAAGACTTGACCAACGCCCGCAATGCCAGCGCGGCGGTGACTGGGCATTTCCACACGATAGGCAAACGCGACAACATCCGTTTTGTCTGGGGCGGCGACATCGCCGGCCAGGGCTGGGGCATCAACGAAAGCTTCGGCGGCATGAAAATCTACGAAGCAATGCGCCAAGTCCATCCGCAGTTTTTCATCGAAAGCGGCGACAGCGTGTATTCCGACGGCCCGATCAAGGACAGCGTGATCGCCGAGAACGGCCAAGTCTGGACCAATCTGGTCACGCCGGAAGTCTCCAAAGTGGCCGAAACGCTGGACGAGTTTCGCGGCCGTTACAAATACAATCTGCTGGACGCCAATCTGCGCCGCTTTAACGCCGAAGTACCGCAAATCTGGCAATGGGACGACCACGAAGTGGTCAACAACTGGTCGGATGCCAAGGACCTGAGCAACGACGCGCGCTATACCATCAAGGATATTCCGACCCTGATCGCCCACGCCACCCAAGCCTTCCACGAATACGCGCCGCTACGCCCTCACGGCGCGGAGGAATCCGACCGGGTTTACCGGAAATTGTCTTACGGCAAGTTGCTGGAGGTGTTCGTCTTAGACATGCGCAGCTACCGTGGTCCAAACACCGCCAATCTGCAAACCTCCGAAAGCGAAGAAACCGCATTCCTGGGCGAGGAACAACTGGCTCGTCTGGAAGAAGCCTTGGCCAGCTCCGACGCCACCTGGAAAATCATTTCGGCCGACATGCCGATCGGCTTGAACATCGGCGACGGTAGCTTGCCGGACGGCACGCCGCGCTGGGAAGCGGTCGCCAACGGCAACAATGGCCCGGCCGCCGGCCGCGAGCTGGAAATCGCCCGCTTGCTGAGCTTTATCAAACACGCGCACGTCAAAAACGTAGTGTGGCTGACCGCCGACGTGCATTACGCCGCCGCGCACTATTACGACCCAAGCAAGGCCGCCAGCAAAGATTTCGCGCCGTTCTGGGAATTCGTCGCCGGCCCGCTGAACGCCGGTTCGTTCGGCCCGAACGGCACCGACGGCACCTTCGGCCCGCAAGTGGTATTCAGCAAGGCGCCACCGGCCGGCCAAGTCAACTTGTCCCCGTACGCTGGCTTGCAGTTCTTCGGTCAAGTCGATATCGACCAACGCAGCCGAGCCCTGCGGGTGGCGTTGAAAGACATCAACGGCGCGACGGTGTTCAGCAAAGTACTGCCCGCCGACGGCGAACGCCGCGATTAATTTCCTAGGAAGCTCACCTTTCCTTAATTAAGGAGCCAACATGTTTAAAATGCTTTACAACCTGCCGGCGGCGGCCGTTTCCCTGGCTATATTGACTGGGCCCGGCACCGCCGCCGCCCATTCCTATCACCGAGATCACGGCACCATGCAAACCAGCCCCCTCGTCATCGGCCATCGCGGTGCCGCCGGTTACCGGCCGGAGCACACATTGGCGGGCTATACGCTGGCAATCGAGATGGGCGTCGATTTCATCGAGCCCGATTTGGTGTTGACCAAGGACGGCCAGATGATCGCCCGCCACGAGCCGATGATAGGCGGCACCACCGACGTGGCCAATCACCCGGAATTCGCCGGCCGCAAAACCAAGCGGATGGTGGATGGTGTCGAATACGAAGACTGGTTTGCCAGCGACTTTACGTTGGCCGAGATCAAAACCCTGCGCGCCAGGGAACGTTTACCGCAAACGCGGCCGGCCAACACCTCCTACGACGGCCTGTATGAAATTCCGACACTGGAAGAAGTCATCGCGCTGGCCAAGCAAAAAAGCCGGGAAACCGGCCGGACCATCGGCATTTATCCGGAAATCAAGCATTCCACCTATCACGCCGACTTGAAAGCCGCCAACCGCCGGCCGCTGTTCGGCCGGAATTTCTTCGAAAACAAGTTGTTGGCCAAATTGCACGCCGCCTACGGCGACAGCGCCTGCGCACCGGTGTTCATCCAATCCTTCGAAGTCGGCAATCTGCAATATCTGAGCAGGAAAACCGACATTCGCTTGGTGCAGTTGATCGACGCCGACGATGTCAATGCCGATGGTTCGCTGTCGCTGGTTCCGCCTTACAAACAGCCTTACGATTTCGTCAAAGCCGGCGACCCGCGCACTTTTGCGGATTTGTTAAGCGAAACCGGCCTGGATTTCGTTAAGTCCTATGCCGACGCAATCGGCCCATGGAAACCTTATCTGGTGAAAACGGTGGCCGATGGCGTGGACCGTACCGGCGACGGTAGCATAGACCTTCACGACCGCCGAGTGGACGGCAGTACCGGCGTACTGGAAATGGCGCACGACAAGGGTTTGCAGGTGCATAGCTGGACCTTCCGCAACGACTCCGGCGGTTACGGTTTCGCGGACCCGCAACAGGAAATGAGCTACTACTACGATTTAGGCTTGGATGGCTTGTTCACCGACTTCCCGGACACCGGCGTGGCCGCTCGCGATGCCTCGGCGAACGCCGACTCGACCTTTAGTCAATGCCGCCGCGGCCGGCATCGCGAGGATTGATTCGGCTTGACCACGGTTTCGCCAAGCCGGCGGTGATTGATATTCACGGAAAGATACTTACGGAAACGCCGGACGCGCAAACCCGGTTTGCGCGTCCGGCGGACTGGCATGGGCGTTTGTTCGAGCATATCGGCGCGCCCGAAAGCCTAACGGACCAAGCACCGCCCCCATTTCACGAAGCCGCGGCATAGTCATCTCGATAAACCGGCAACGCGTGGCCGGTTTATCGACTTCGGTCGTTATAGGTCTTATTAGCGAGGTTGACTGTAGGAAACCGAACCGATCTGGCGTAGCGGCCTGCGTAAATAGCCATAGGCGGCGAATTCATCGTTCAGCTCGGAGTAGCGCAGAAAATCGCGCTGGTAATCGTGTTGCCATATCGGGTTTTTCAGGATATGCGCCACGCTCAATCGATACGCGGTACGCACGCCGTTCAGTCCGCAAGGTTCGGCGATCTGAGTCATTTCAAAGCCTTCGCGCTTGACCGAATGCGCCAACGACGGCGTGACCAGGATGTACCAGTCTCTGATTCCGGTTTGCCAGCAATACACGACGGCCGCCCGATATAAACCCCACATCACGCTGCGGCTCAAGTTTTTATAATCTTGCAGGAAACTGACACGCCGATCGACTTCGCCGTTGGCCAACACCTTGGCCGGCCGCCTGTGCAAGTTTAAGCGCCGCGCTTCCCGCAGCACGCACAGCCTGGAAATTTCCACCGAGTTGCGGTATTGATTCACCGACAGAGGCTGGTAGGGGGTGCAGCGATCCTCGAGCGGAAACCGATAGCCTCTCGGCTTGACCAACCGCATGGCTCCCAGCCAACAGCCGCTATCGCGATGGCGGACCAAAAAATGGACGGCGTTTTCATCCCAATAATCCTTCTCCAATCTATCGGGAAACCGCTCCTTGTCTTCGTAGCCCATTTCATCGCAATACACCCGAAACCGGAGGTTGTAATGGATTTCCAGACTCTCGGGCGTATCAGCCAGAAACACATCAAAACTATTGTCAAAATAACGTTTTTCTTCAATCAAGCGACACCATCCCGACGACTATAGATCCCTTGCTGCCCAGACTGTTTGTCAAATAGCAGCCCCGAGCTTAGATAATATAACAATTTTAAGCATTTACAAACCGCAATTGCCCTTTTGTTCAAGCAAAAAACCGGCTAAGCTTGCCCAAAAAAAATTCCAGAATATTTGGTCACCGATTCGAAAATAAGCCTTTTTTGAAAGCGATTATTCTGATTAAATAATCCAGTCAAAACCTTACACCACCTACTTGGAGCAAAGTAAGAACTTGAGTACCGTGCCGCGCCTAAACCTAGCCCTCGCCTCAATCGCCTGCCTGCTGCTGCACGGTTCGCCGGCCGCCGCCCGTTACGCGGCCATTGTCATCGATGCCGATACGGGCAGAGTCGTTCACGAAACCGACTCCACGCATCGCTGGTATCCTGCCTCGCTAACCAAGGTCATGACGATTTACATGACGTTCTCGGCGATAGAATCCGGTCGCCTGCACCTGAACGACACGGTCACGGTATCCCGACACGCTTCGCTGCAACCCAGCTCCAAGTTGGGCTTGCGCCAAGGCCAAAACCTGACCGTCGAGCAGGCCGTCATGGCGGTAACGACCCGCTCGGCCAACGACGCGGCGGTGGTGCTGGCAGAGCATCTGGGCGGTACAGAAAGCAATTTCGCGGCGATGATGACCCAAACGGCGCATCGGCTGGGCATGTATAACAGTTCGTTTCAGAACGCCAGCGGCCTGCCTGACGACGGCCAGATCAGCAGCGCTCGCGATTTAGCCTTGTTGTCCGCCGCATTGATCCGCGATTTTCCGCAGTATTACCGTTTTTTCTCGGCGACCGAATTTCGCTACAAAGGCCGGGTTCTGCCGAATACCAACCGCATTCTGAAAAGCTATCCGGATGCCGACGGCCTGAAGACCGGTTTTACTTGCGGCTCAGGGTACAACCTGATCGCCTCGGCCAAACGCAACGGCCATCGCTTGATCGGCGTGTTGTTGGGGGCGCACAGTAGTGCCGAACGCTTTCAACAAATGGAAAACCTGCTGGACCTGGGCTTTACCAACAGTGCCAGCGGCTTGTACGGCAGCCACATCAGCCAATTGCAAGACGGCAGCGGCGCGCCGCCGCCGTTCCAGTTGTCTTCCAATCGTTGCGCCGGTAGCGCCGAGCAGATGGGCGCCGACTCCGGCAGCAACCGTTACGAGCCGATTCGGATCAATCCCGGCCATTCGGAACGCAGCAAGGCCGTTAAGGAAATCCGCGCGGCCAGCGTCAAAAGCCATTCCAGCGAGCGCGCCTGGTCGGTCGCGATGGGCAATTTCGCGCGCAAGATCGACGCCGACGTCAATCTGAAACGCGCCAGAAGCGCGCTCGGCCCGCTAGCCAAAGCCGGCCAAGCTCGTATCGTCCGCCAAAAATTCAAGGGCGGCGTGTTTTGGAAAACCGTTTGGACCGGGCTGGCGCAAGACGACAGCCGCGATTTCTGCCGGCGACTGCATTCTAAAAATCTGGATTGCACGGCATTGCCGCCATCCGCCAAATCGGTCGCTAGCGCCGAAACGCCGCGTCGGCGCGTCAAGGCCGGCTAAACGGCGGGAAGCACAAGCCCGGCCGGATGCCGGCCGGTTCAATAATGCGGCGGACGCTCGTCCGCCTGCGCTCCGCCGCCATCGTTAATGGCATGTCCCAGGCTTTTGATCTTGTCGTGCAATAACTTGCAAGTTTCTTCCAGTTTGCCGATCTGGATTTGTTGACCGGCCACCACCTGATTCAATGCCTGTATCAGGTCTTCCTGATACGCCTGCTTGATCTCCAATTCGATGATTCTATCCACGTTCATGACCTGTACCGACCAAGAGTAAATCGCCATTCTAACCGAATTCGCCGGCGACTCGGCTCGCACAGTCTCGGCAAACTCGCTATCATTGGGCGGGTCAACCACTTAGCGAGGACGCAACGATGACTACTATCGCAGACCCGGTGATCGGCCGTTGGTATAAAGACTTGGAAAGCAACCTCACCTTCAAGGTCGTCGCCATCGAAGGCAACGACGACAACATCGAAGTCCAATACGCCAATGGCGATCTGGGCGAATACGACAACGAAAGTTGGTACAACTCGACGATAGACTATATCGAAGACCCCGAAGATTGGAGCGCGCCGTTCGACGATCTGGAAGCCGACGATCTCGGCTATACCGATCCCGATCGCCACGCCCGCCCGGACTCGGAAGATTTGGATATCAGCGATTTTTTGGATTAAGCAATCACCTTTTATGAAAATGACCGCCCAACAATTCTTGGACTGGGAATCCAAGAGCATCACGCTGCTGGCCATGTCCGGCGCGGGCAAGACTACCTTGTCCAACAAACTGCCCAAGGACAAATGGTTCCACTATTCCGGGGATTACCGGATCGGCACCAAGTACTTGGAAGAACCCATCCTGGACAACATCAAACAGCAGGCGATGGGCGTGCCGTTTTTGCGCGAGCTGCTTAAATCGGACTCGATCTACATCTGCAACAATATTACCGTCGATAATCTGGCGCCGGTATCGAGTTTCCTGGGCAAAATCGGCGATCCGGCCAAGGGCGGCCTGACGCTGGCCGAATTCAAGCGCCGGCAGGCACTACACCATCAGGCCGAAATCGCGGCGATGAACGACGTGCCGGATTTCATTCATAAGGCCGAAGCGATTTACGGCTACAAACATTTTTTGAACGACGCAGGCGGTAGCGTCTGCGAACTCGATTGCCCTGAGGTTCTCGAAACGCTGGCCGAGCACACGCTGATCGTTTACATCCAGATTCCGCCAGCGCTGGAGCAAACCATCATCGACCGGGCCAAGCAAGATCCGAAACCGCTCTACTACCGCCCCGAATTCGTCGATGCCAAGCTGGCGCGATTCATGAGCGAACGCGGTTACGCCTCGACCGACCAAATTCCGCCGGATGACTTCGTCACTTGGGTATTTCCGGAGCTGTTCAAGGCCCGCGTGCCGCGCTACGAAGCGATTGCCGCCCAATACGGCTACACGGTCAGCGCCGACGAAACGGCCCGGATTCAAAGCGAGCAAGATTTCATCGAATTGATCGCCGCGGCCATCGACCGCCAGAGCGCATGAGGCCTCTACCACAATGCCGCTAGTTGCCCATACCGATTTGCCGACCTTCGGCCGTCTGCGCGACGAAGGCGAAGAAATCCTCAGTCCGGCGCGCGCGCTAGGCCAATCCATCCGCGAATTGCATATCGGCCTGCTCAACATCATGCCCGATGCCGCGCTGGAAGCCACCGAACGCCAGTTTTTCCGGCTGGTCGGCGCTTGTAATCAGATTGCCCAATTTCACGTTCATCCATTCACGATCGCTGGCCTGGAACGCGGCCCTGAAGCGCTGGCTCATATCGAGCGCTATTACGAATCCTTCGAGCAAATCAAACGCGACGGCCTGGATGCATTGATCATCAGCGGCGCCACTGTCACCCATGACCGTGTGCAAGACGAAGTGTTTTGGGGGCCGTTGACTGAAATTTTCGCGTGGGCCAACCAAAATGTTACGTCAATATTGTGTTCTTGTCAGGCGACCCACGCACTGATTCAGCATTGCTACGGCGTGGAACGCACCCGCTTACCGGCCAAACGCTGGGGCGTGTTCTCGCATAAGGTCGTCGACCGCCGCCATCCGTTGGTGGCCGAAATCAATACCCGCTTCGACGTACCGCACTCGCGCTACAACGAAGTCTTTCAAGCGGACATGGCAAAACACGGATTGAAAGTGTTGGTGGCCAGCGATCAGGCGGGCGTACATCTGGCGGTCAGTCCGGACGGCTTCCGTATCGTATTCTTCCAAGGCCATCCGGAATACGACGACATCAGCCTGCTGAAGGAATACAAGCGCGAGGTACTGCGGTTTTACCGAGCCGAGCGCGACGATTACCCGCCGTTCCCGGAAAACTACTTCGATCCGGCGACGCAACGCCTACTGTCCGAGTACGAAGCGGAGGTCAAGGCCGCCCGGCACGGCGCCAGACCGCTAAAAGCCCTGCCCGAGGAGGAGATACTCGGCCATTTGGACATTACTTGGCGCGACTCCGCCAAGGCGGTGTTCAACAATTGGCTGGGCAAGGTTTACCAAATCACCAACGAAGACCGGCGTTTGCCGTTCATGACCGGCATCGACCCGGACAACCCGTTGGGCCTCTAATGGACGCCGGCTTTTTACAGCAAGCGGTGGATTTGGCCACCGCCAATGTCGAACAAGGCGGCGGACCGTTCGGCGCGCTGATCGTCCGGGACGGCCGAGTCATCGCCGCCAGCGGCAATCGGGTGACCGCCGACCTGGACCCGAGCGCTCACGCCGAAGTCGCGGCGATCCGTCTGGCCTGTCGGGCGCTCGGCGACTTTCAGCTGCCCGACTGCACGCTCTACACCAGTTGCGAACCCTGCCCGATGTGCTTGGGCGCGATTTATTGGGCGCGGCTAAAGGCGGTGTATTACGCCTGCGACCGCCACGACGCGGCCCAAGCCGGTTTCGACGACGGCTTTATCTACGACGAAATCGGCAAGGCCGCCAAGCACCGCCGAATCGCAATGCGCCGACTGCCGCTGGCGGAACCGGATCTGCCGTTCCGCCGTTGGCAGGCCAAAACCGACAAAATCCGCTATTGAGCGGCCGGCGCCACCGCCGTTTTCGCGGGCGCCTCGGCCCCCTTGATTTTCAGCAGCCAACCATCCTGACCCAGGCAACCGCTAGCGATGGTCTTGCTTTCGGCGGCTTTCGCGGTGACGTGTATCCTGGCAAACCCGCCGCTCAGCACCGGTAAAGTCGTATTGACCAGATAGAAGGTCTTTTTATTGACAACATCCACTTTCATTTTCTCGCCACGCGCCTCGGCGGTGATCGTAAACGGGTCGGCGTTGGGCGAAACGTGAAACGACAACGGCACGCCCGGCGCTACTTCCGCCATGTGCGCGGGCGCGAAGTCCCGAAATTTGGGTTTTTTACATTGCTGTTTTTCTTCTTCGTCGGGCGTTACCGCCGCTACCGCGCCCGAAAAGAACACCGCGCACAGCAAGGCCGCGCGTTTCCAGCCTGATGAACCTCTCATGTTGATCCCCTTGTTGTTATTCTAATGATCGAAAGCCGTCCCGGCCGCCGCTCTACGGCAGCGTTATCGGCACCACCTATCCGGCCGCCTCACTTTAATCAGTTTCGCCCGATAGTTCAACGCTTGGCCGGCCGGCGAGCCCCAGCAAACTTCTCCCCATCGCAATCCAGAACATGTAAAATCCTCGGCTTTCCCCGTTCCGTTGATTGAAAACATGACGAGTTTCGAAGGTACCACCATATTGTCCGTGCGGCGCGGCGACAAAGTCGTGATCGGCGGCGACGGCCAGGTCACGCTGGGCAACACCGTGATGAAGGCCAACGCCCGCAAGGTGCGCCGGCTTTACCACGACAAGGTGATAGGCGGTTTTGCCGGTGCCACCGCCGACGCCTTTACCCTGTTCGAACATTTCGAAGGCAAACTGGAAAAACACCGCGGCAATCTGACCCGCGCCGCCGTCGAAATGGCTAAGGATTGGCGCACCGATCGGGCGCTGCGCAAGTTGGAAGCCCTGCTGATCATCGCCGACAGCAAGACCACCCTGGTCATTTCCGGCACCGGTGACGTGATCGAGCCGGAATACGATTTCATCGCGATCGGCTCCGGCGGCGCGTTCGCGCAAAGCGCGGCCCGCGCCTTGTACGAAAACACCGAACTCGGCGCCCGCGACATTGTCGAGAAGTCATTGCACATCGCCGCCGACATCTGTATCTACACCAACCACAATTTACGCATCGAAGAATTGGACGCCGAAGCCAAACCGGCGGAGCAAGAACAACCATGAGTCAAATGACCCCAAGAGAAATCGTCAGCGAACTGGACAAGCACATCGTCGGCCAGGCCGACGCCAAGCGCTCGGTCGCTATCGCGCTACGCAACCGCTGGCGCCGCGGCCAGGTAGATGCCGGCATGCGCGAGGAAATCACTCCGAAGAACATTCTGATGATAGGCCCCACTGGCGTCGGCAAGACCGAAATCGCCCGCCGCCTAGCCCGCTTGGCCAACGCCCCCTTCATTAAAATAGAAGCCACCAAGTTTACCGAGGTCGGTTACGTCGGCCGCGACGTGGAATCCATCATCCGCGATCTGGTGGACACCGCCGTCAAAATGACTCGCGTCGCGGCAATGGAAAAAGTGCAAAACCGCGCCGCCGACGCCGCCGAAGACAAGGTGCTGGACATTCTGCTGCCGCGCGCCGAGGGCGGCATGCTGTCGGAAACCGAGGAATCCACCCGCCAGAAAATGCGTAAAAAACTGCGCGAAGGCGATCTCGACGACAAGGAAATTCAAGTCGATGTCGCGGCGCCGTCGGTGGGTGTCGAGATCATGGCGCCGCCGGGCATGGAAGAAATGACCAATCAGTTACAGGGCATGTTTCAAAACCTGAACAGCGGCCGCACCAAGACCCGCAAATTGAAAATCAAGGACGCGCTGAAACTGCTACAGGAAGAAGAAGCCGGCAAACTGGTCAACGAGGAAGACATCAAGCAAACGGCGCTACAAGCCGTCGAGCAAAACGGCATCGTGTTTCTGGACGAGATCGACAAGATTTGCAAACGGGGCGAAATCGGCGGCGGCGAAGTCTCTCGCGAAGGCGTGCAGCGCGACTTGTTGCCGCTGGTCGAAGGCAGCACGGTCAGCACCAAATACGGCATGATCAAGACCGACCACGTGCTGTTCATCGCATCCGGAGCCTTTCATTTGACCAAACCGTCAGACCTGATTCCAGAGTTGCAAGGCCGTTTTCCGATCCGGGTCGAACTGAGCGCGCTTAGCGCCGAAGACTTCGTCCGCATCCTGACCGAGCCCAACGCCTCGCTGACCGAGCAATATCAGGCGCTACTCAAAACCGAAGGCGTGGACGTGCAATTTACCGCCGACGGCATCCGCCGCATCGCCGAACTGGGCTGGCAGGTCAACGAAAAAACCGAGAACATCGGCGCCCGCCGCTTGCACACGATCTTGGAGAAGTTGCTGGAGGACGTGTCCTTCAACGCCCCGGACCTGTTGGAGAAAACCGTGACCATCGACGCCGCCTACGTCAACGCCCATTTGCTGGAACTGGCCGACGACGAAGACCTCAGCCGCTATATCTTATAAGCCATGCGTATCGAAATTCCGCCCCGCCACCACGTCCCGACCGAAATCAAGCTGCACCAGGTGTCGGGTATACTGGAAATCCATTTCGACGACGGCAGCATCTTCGAAATGCCGGCCGAATACCTGCGCGTCTACACCCAGTCGGCCGAAGCGGTCGGTCACGGCCCCGGCCAGGAAACCCTGCAAACAGGCAAGGAGGACGTTGCCATCACCGACATCCTGCCGGTCGGCAATTACGCGGTCAAACTGGTATTCAGCGACGGCCACGATACCGGCATTTACAGTTGGGACTTGTTGTACAAACTGGGTTCGGACTTTCCGCTGCTCTGGTCGCAATATCTAGAAGAACTCCAAGCCGCCGGCATTAGCCGCCGCTCGCCCATTACTCATTAAACGCCACCATGACTAACGACAACACTACCCATTTCGGCTTCAAACAAGTACCGGTCTCGGAAAAAGTCGCGATGGTGCGCGGCGTGTTCGATTCGGTCGCCAACAACTACGATCTGATGAACGATCTGATGTCGTTCGGCATTCACCGGATCTGGAAGCGGGTCGCGGTACAACTGGCCAATGTGCGCGAAGGCGATAAAATACTGGATCTGGCCGGCGGCACCGGCGATTTGACGATGCTGTACGAGAAACGGGTCGGCGCCAAGGGCCAAGTGGTATTGGCCGACATCAACGCCGAGATGCTGCGCAACGGTCGCGAACGCCTGGTCAACAAAGGTCTGGCCGGCAATATCCGTTACGCCCAGGTCAACGCCGAATGCCTGCCGTTCGCCGACAATACCTTCGATTGCGTGACGATAGGTTTCGGCTTGCGCAACGTCACCGACAAGGACGCCGCGCTGCGTTCGATGTACCGAGTCTTGAAACCTGGCGGCCGGGTCATCGTACTGGAATTTTCCCATCCGACCGATCCGATTACCGAAAAGGTTTACGACTTTTATTCGTTCAATCTGCTGCCCAAAATCGGCGCGGTCGTCGCCAAGGACGAGGAAAGCTACCGCTATCTGGCCGAATCCATCCGGATGCACCCGAAGCAGGACGAACTAAAACAAATGATGGAAAACGCCGGTCTGGAGCGCTGCGAATATTTCAATATGACCCAGGGTATCGTCGCGGTGCACCGGGGCTACAAGTTTTAAGCGCCGCGGCTTCCATCGCCCCCGGATGGTAGCGCGCGATTGTCCGCAACAGCTCCGATCGACGAACGGCTAATGGCTAATGGCGAACGATTTTCTGCAAGTCAAACCCCTACTGGTAGCCGCGCTGGAAACCGCGTTGAACCAGTATCTGGTGCTGGACGACCACCTCGAAGACTATCTGGCGCCGATGGCCGGCAAGGTCATCGCGTTGCGCATTCAGCCCTTCGGCGCCGAACTGTTCCTGTGTCCCGGCACCCGGCGCATCCAGATTCTGGAGAGTTACGCCGGCGAACCCGATGCCAGTTTGAGCGGCTCGCTGGCCGCTCTGGGCCTGATGGGCTTGAGCGCCACGCCGATGCGCTCGCTGTTTCGCGGCGACGTCACACTGGCCGGCGATACCCAACTGGCCCGCAAGCTGCAGCGCTTGTTCGAAAAACTGGACATCGCCTGGGAAGCCAAGTTGGCCCGCTACGCCGGCGCCGACCTGGCCCACCGCCTGGCCGACTGGGTGCGCGGCGGCCGCGCCTGGTCGCGGCATGGCCTGACCACGTTTAAACTCAATCTGGAGGAATTTCTCCAGGAAGAAACCCGCGAACTGCCCGCCAAACCGGAAGCCGAGCAAGTCTTTCAACGGATAGACGAACTCCGGCAGGATGCCGATAGACTGACCGCTCGCCTCGACCGGCTGGCCGCCGCCCTCACTCCACCCACCGAACCCCGTTAAAAGGACTGCTTGTGATTCGTCCCAAAACCTTGATGCGCCTGATTCATATCAATTGGGTGATGATGTTCCACGGTCTGGACGAAATCGTGTTGAAAACCCGCTTGTTCCGGGCGATTCGCTTTCTGGCCTATTGCTCGCCCAACTACTGGCTGGGCCGCACCACGCTGCCGCGCGGCGTCCGCATCCGCAAAACCCTGGAAGACCTGGGGCCGATCTACGTCAAATTCGGCCAAACCCTGTCCACCCGCAAAGACTTGCTGCCGGAAGACATCGCCGAGGAGCTGGTCAAGCTCCAGGATAAGGTGCCGCCCTTTCCGGCCGAAACGGCCCGGAAAATCATCGAGCAGCAACTCGGCCAAACCCTGGGCGAAGCCTTCGCCGAATTCAATCCGACGCCGCTGGCCTCGGCCTCGGTCGCCCAAGTGCATACCGCGCAATTGCACAGCGGCGAGCAAGTCATCGTCAAGGTGTTGCGCCCGGACATCGCCGGCAAGATTCATTCGGACGTCGCGCTGCTATTCGAATTCGCCAAACTGGCCGAGCGCTTCTGGCCGGATGCCCGCCGCCTGCGCGCCGTCGAAATCGTCGCCGAGTTCGAGAAAACCATACTCGACGAACTGGACCTGGTCCGCGAAGCCGCCAACGCCAGCGCGATCCGCAGCAATTTCAAAAACTCCGAGTTGCTCTACATTCCGGAAATCCACTGGCCGCTGACCCGCCGCAAAGTGCTGGTGATGGAACGCATCTACGGTATTCCGGTCGGCGACATCGACGCCTTGCGCGAAGGCCAAGCCGATTTCAAGAAACTGGCGGAACGGGGCGTGGAAATATTCTTTACCCAAGTATTCCGCGACAACTTCTTCCACGCCGACATGCACCCCGGCAATATTTTCGTGCAACTGCCGGACAAATACCTGGCGGTCGATTTCGGCATCGTCGGCAGCCTGTCGGATTCCGATCAGCGTTATCTGGCCGAGAATTTCCTGGCCTTTTTCAACCACGATTACCGGCGGGTCGCGCAAATGCACATCGAGTCGGGCTGGGTGCCGAGCACGACTCGGGTCGAGGAATTCGAGGCAGCCATCCGCGCCGTCTGCGAACCCATCTTCGAAAAACCGCTGAAAGACATTTCCTTCGGCCTGTTATTGCTCAGACTGTTCCAGACCGCCCGCCGCTTCGATATGGTGGTTCAACCGCAATTGGTGCTGCTGCAAAAAACCTTGCTGAACATCGAAGGCCTGGGCCGGCAGCTCTACCCCGAGCTGGACCTGTGGCAAACCGCCAAACCCTTCCTGGAGAATTGGTTCAAGGAACGGATGGGACCCGCCGCCAAGCTCAAGGAACTGCTGGGCAAACTCCCGGAAATCACCGAGCAACTGCCGGAAATCCCGGCCCTGGTGTTGCACGCATTGCAGAGCACCGCCCAGATGCAGCAACAAATCCAGCACCACCAGCGCGAAATGGTCTTGCTGCGCAAACAGCTCAAATCCAACAACCGCCGTTCGCTCTGGGCCATTTTGACCGCCGCCGCGATGATCAGCGCCGCGCTGATCCTCCAATTGCCCGGTCTCAACTACTGACCGCAATCCGCGCCCGACACCGCGTAACTCCCACTGAAGAAGGGTGTCGTAAAAGCCCCTCTCCTTGCGGGGTTGGGGTGAGGGGAAATATCAAGGTAAGGCATTGATTTTATCCCCCCTCACCCTGCCCTCTCCCGCGAGGAGAGGGTTCTGTTTCGACTTTTACGACACCCTCTGAAGTGGAAGCTGGATTTTTTATTCACCGAGTAAGTGAGTGTGTTTTGGGCTATTCGTGTTGAGCAAAGTCGAAACATGGACGGCCCAAAACATGTGACAACGGATCTTTTTGAGATACCCCAGTTTGCGGCAAGCATCCGCTCGCCAGTGTCACGAATCGGTCATAAAACCGGCTTATGCTCGCGGTCCAATCTTCAATCAATTTTCGCTCGCGCAATGCCCTACTCGACCGCCGTTAACGGCCGCTTCTTTCAATTTGCGAATCTGCGCGTGTTGATGGCAAAGGCATCGCCACGCCGAGCAGCCGACGAACTGGCCGGATTGGCCGCCGATTCCGAGATCGAACGGGCCGCCGCCCAGCGTTGTCTGGCCGAGGTCCCGCTGCAACGCTTCTTAGAAGAGCCTCTGATCGACCCGGAATACGACGAAGTATCACGCCTGATCCTGGATCGCCACGACCAGCGCGCATTTGCGCCGGTCGCCGGTTTGTCGGTCGGCGAATTCCGCGATTGGCTGCTGACCGGTCAAACCGACTTGACAGCGCTGGCGCCCGGATTGACGCCGGAAATGGTCGCCGCGGTCAGCAAAATCATGCGCAATCAGGATCTGATTGCGGTCGCCCGCCGCTGCCGGGTGGTCAGCCGATTTCGTAATACCTTGGGACTGCCGGGGCGGCTATCCACCCGGCTGCAGCCGAACCACCCCACCGACGACACGCGCGGCATCGCCGCCAGCATTCTCGACGGCTTGCTGTACGGCAGCGGCGACGCGGTGATCGGCATCAACCCGGCCACCGACAGCCTGGACAATGTCCGCGCCTTGCTCGAGATGCTCGACGGCATCATCCAGCGTTACGCGATCCCGACCCAGGCCTGCGTGTTGGCCCACGTCACCACCACAATGGAGCTAATGCGGCGCGGCGCGCCGGTCGATCTGGTGTTTCAATCGATCGCCGGCACCGAGGCCGCCAACCGCAGCTTCGGCGTGGATTTAGCTCTGTTGCGCGAAGCCAAGGCGATGGCCGACGAGCAACGGCGCGGCAGCGTCGGCCATCAAGTGATGTACTTCGAGACCGGCCAGGGCAGCGCATTGTCCGCCGGCGCCCACCACGGTGTCGATGCGCAAACCTGCGAAGCCCGCGCCTACGCGGTCGCCCGCGAGTTCGATCCGCTGCTGGTCAATTCGGTGGTCGGCTTCATCGGCCCGGAATACCTGTACGACGGCAAGCAGATTATCCGCGCCGGTCTGGAAGACCATTTCTGCGGCAAACTGCTCGGCCTGCCGATGGGATGCGACATTTGCTACACCAATCATGCCGAGGCGGACCAAGACGACATGGATACCTTGCTGACCTTGCTCGGCGTCGCCGGCTGCCATTTCGTGATGGGCGTACCCGGCGCCGACGATGTGATGCTAGCCTACCAAAGCACCTCGTTCCACGACGCGCTGTATCTGCGCGAAGCGCTGGGCCTGCGGCCCGCGCCGGAATTCGAAGCCTGGCTGAAAAACCAGGGCATCTTCGACAACAACCGCCTGACCGACCGCCGCGACGCGTCCCGGCTACTCGGCCAATTTCGCGGCGAACTGACCGCATGAGCGATCCCTGGCAGGAACTGCGCCGCTACACCCAAGCTCGCATCGCGCTGGGCCGGGCCGGCTGCGCGCTGCCAACTTCGGCGCAACTGGAATTCAACGCCGCTCACGCCGAGGCTCGGGACGCGGTGCATCGACCGTGGGCGGTTCGCGCCTGTGCCGATGCGGTCGCCAATGCCGGCTGGCCGGTTTTGGTACTGAACACGCCGATTGCCGATCGCGCTCAATATTTGCGCCGACCGGACTTGGGCCGGCGCTTGACCGAGAATAGCCGCGCCCAACTGACGGCGCTGAACCCGACCGTCTCCGACATCGCGCTGATCGTCAGCAACGGTCTGTCTTCGACTGCGGTCGAACGCCACGGCTTCGGCTTATTGCAAGCGGTGACGGCCGCTTACCGCGCTTGCGGCCTGACCCTGGGTCCGATTTGTCTAGTGCCGGAAGCCCGCGTCGCCGTCGCCGACGAAATCGGCGAACTGCTGCAAGCCAAACTCGCCGTCATCATCGTCGGCGAACGCCCCGGTTTAAGCGCCGCCGATAGCTTGGGCATTTACCTGACCCACGCGCCGCGCCTCGGCAATACCGACGCCGACCGCAACTGTCTGTCCAACATCCGCCCGCCGCAGGGCCTGGCTTACGAAGCCGCCGCGATCAAACTGGCTTATCTGAGCGCGCAAGCGCTACGGCGCGGACTTTCCGGCGTGGCCTTGAAAGACGACATGCCGAGCGACTGGTTGCCGGCCAGCAAGAACGCCAACAGCTTGGACTGGTTTTAAGTGTATGGAGCCGACAGATCCGCTTGGTTTGAATTCGATGCAACCTAGAAAAATACCGGCTATTTGCATTCTAAGCTTGCAAATTAGAACCTACCTAATTTTTAAATATCGCCGTAGTAAGCAAAACTTTGTTGGATTAGTAATGCTTCCAAACAGCCATTATGTGCAAAAGTTGGATGGAGCAAGGGCCGGAATTGGCAATGCAAGCTACTCGGAAAACAAAGCCTTATCCCCCCGAGAATTCAAGACTGCGTTTCCATGCCCTAGTCAGCCGAACACCCAAAGTTAAACGGCGAATGGGCGATCGGCCGCCTCGGGTAGATTCAGAACGGAATAAAGATGAAGGCGATCACGTCGTTGACGTAGCCGTCGGCGACTTTGTATTCGCGGTAACCCTTGGACACGGCACTACCCAGCAGGTAATTTCGTTCTCGGTATTGCACCACTCGGGATTCGCGCTGACCGGCCGGCAAGCGAAAGCAGGCACCGTCCAAATCCAACAACTCGCCGGCGCCCAAATCCGAGTCGCCAGCCGTCGCGATGACCCGCTTTTGCCGATCTGCGAACAGCGCGAAACAACCCGCCACCGGACTACCCTGCTCGTCGCGCGGCAATACGTCGCTCAACATCGCCGCGAATTGCGGCTCGCTATCGAAAACAATGCCAATTCCGCCCACGACCCGCGTCGTATCGGCCAAATCGGTGATCGCCGCGTTGTAGATATAGGTAGGTCTCTGGGCGTACAACGCCGAACGAGCAAAAGGCGAGACCCGATAGCTTTGACTGTCAGGGCATTTCAGGGCCGTGACCGCTCCGCTATCGTCGCCAACCCGGCCGCCGACCAAGGCCTGTTGGTTAGGATCGGACATCGCGACAATGTCACCGTTGGCGTCGTAAACATAGAGATTGGTGTAAACCGTGTACAAGGCGTTGATGTATTGCAGAATATCGGCGATTTCGCGCCGCTGGCCGGCATCGGGGCTGCCGGCGGCCAGGTGACGACGAAATGCCGAGGTCAATGCCCACCAACGGCAATCGTTGGCGCGCTCGTACAGATTGCGGTCCATGATGTCGACCGCCAACGAAGCCAAAAAGCCCGCGTTGTTTAGATGCGACGACATCACGGTGGCTTGCTGCAAGCTGTTGACCGAGGCGGTAAAAATGCTGGCGATATCGGTGCCGATTTGTTTGATCGCTTCCAACACCGGCATGAATTCGGCGGCGTTTTTGCGGGCCGAGGCGATCTGGCCGTTCAATACCAGTAAACCGAGATCATCGTTGATGGCGGCCGACGCCTTGCGGATGTCGCGCAGTTCCGGCGGAAAACTGCTGGCCTGCTCCATGATGTCCGGCTGATTGGCCGCCGCCATTGGATCGCGGCTAAACGCCTGATTCAGCGCC
The DNA here is from genome assembly GCF_001856095.1 of Methylomonas sp. LWB. NCBI lineage: Bacteria > Pseudomonadati > Pseudomonadota > Gammaproteobacteria > Methylococcales > Methylococcaceae > Methylomonas > Methylomonas sp. LWB. The sequence continues at coordinate 44,233 of NZ_MKMC01000002.1, read as the reverse complement.
GTCATCATTTGTCCGCACCAGCCCAAACCGCGAAAGCCCTGATAACCGTTGCTGGCACGGGTGTTGATGATGTACTCGGCGCCGTGATAACGGGCGATGCGTACCGAGCGTTCGACACTGGACCAGGTATTGACCGGCAACAATAATTCGTCGCTGCTGGCGATCACGCGGCCGTCGTCGCCCAGCACCGCTAGAATACCGTCGTCGCCGGCGCCGAGCAGGTCGGCGAAAATCCCGCGCATTTCGTCGTCGAACTTAAAGCACAGGCACAACACCCCCAGCAGTTTGGAATCGCGCTGGTTGGTTTCGGTAATTTGACAGGAATAGATCAACGAGTGGCGGCGATCCGGCTGTAAATCCGAATATCGGAAGGTTTCGACATAGGCTGCGCCGCCGGTCAACGTTTCCGAAATCAGCGGATCCGACGACACCGTCACCGGATTGTGCTTATCGAGATGCGCCTTGACCCGACCCTGGGTATCCAACACCAGAATTTCGTCGTAAACGCTGTATTTTTTAACGTATTCGCGCAGCCGGTCTTCAATGAACGCGGTTTGTTCGGCGGTTGGCGCGGCCAGACTTAGAAAGGCGCGAATATCGTCGTCGGTCGCCAGAAATCCGACGTCGGCGGTCCGTTCGAACAAATTCCGCACCAGTAAATCGATCGCCACCTGGGCCTTGGAAGCATTATCCAGTACCAGCTTCTGGACGTTCTCCAGCAGCAGATTGTAGGTGAGCTTTTTTTGCAGCTCGCCGAATTTGCCCTGGATTTGATTCATGTCGTCCAATATCGTCGCGGCGACATTGTGGCTGTTGATTTTGCCGATCAGCGCGATTTTGCCCCACCAATCGTTTAACGACGCCAGCTGCCGTTCGAACGTCTTGACGTCGGGCATCGCCGACAACAATTTATCCGAACTGTTTTCCAAAAGTGCCTGCATAAAACTCCTTGTTTGCGGTAGGTTGAAACAGCGTTCCCGACCGGCGCCGGCGAAATCGCCGACTTCCGGTAAGGATTGCATGACATCGTCGATGCATTGCGGGAAGCGCCGACGCGGATCGACGCTTCCCGCACTACACGCCGCCGATCTCCGTGCGGCCGCCAAACGGGAAACAAAAACCGTACCAAGCGATCGAAACCACGAATTTCGCCGGCCGGCGCCGGCCGACCGGCGCGGCGACGGTAGCTGTCGCACCAGCACGGTGCGGTCTGCCGCACCAACTCCGCCAGATTCCATGCAAGCTATCTGGTTAATATTGTTGATAAATTCCCTATCCGCCGCCGACGTGTCGGCAATTGCGCCGGTCGGCTTGGCCTGACTCGCCGACTTTAGTACACTGAACCGATTACTTCATTTCAGGCAGCGCGCATGACTTACTGTATTGCAGTCTCGTTGAAGGACGGACTGGTGTTAACTTCGGATTCCAGAACCAATGCCGGCATCGACAATGTCAGCATTTACGGCAAGATGCACGCGTTCAACACCAACCCCGACCGCAAGATCGTCATGCTCAGCGCCGGCAATCTGGCCACCACGCAGTCGGTCATCGACCAAATCAAGCGCGACGTCAAGGAACACGCGGAAATCAATTTGAACACCGTGCATTACTTGTCCGAAGCCGCCGAGTATTTGGGTCGAATCAGCGTGGAAAAACAGCGCCGCCACACCGACGACGGCCAAAGCAGCTTCAATCCGTCGGCAACCTTCATTCTGGCCGGCCAGATTGCCCAGGAGCCGCACGGCGCCTATCTGGTTTACCCGGAGGGCAATTGCATCACCACTTCGCGGCAAACGCCTTATTTGCAAATCGGCGAGAACAAATACGGCAAACCGGTGCTGGATCGATTTTTGAAAATCGATACCGACCTGCACGAAGCCGGCCGCTGTTGCCTGATTTCGATGGATTCTACGATGCGCAGCAACGCCAGCGTCGGCGCGCCGGTGGAACTGTTGATTTACACGAAGGATGCGATGAAGCTGGACGAGTATTACTGCTTTCAGGAAGACAACGAATACCTGATTCAATTGCGGCGGATGTGGCACGAAAAGCTAAAGGAGGCCTTCGCGACCTTGCCGCAATTCAGCAAGGATGACGCCAAACCGCTGCCGGGTTGCTTCTAAACCGAGCCGCCCACGCGGCGGCCTAACGCTGAACGGCGCCGTATCGGCAATGCTTCAGCGCCCCCCCAAGCGCCGACCCTTTCGCCTGACACCCAATCCACGGGGCGCTAACACTTCTAGCGCCCGCCAATGCCTTCGCTAAAACGGCAGCTAAGCCGCCTTTTCCAACTCCATGCTCGCTTCGCCGTTGTCGGCGTCGAAAAACCAGGCGGCCGCGATGCGCCGGTGCAAGTCGTCGAAACGGGTTTGCAGATCGTCCAGCAATGCGTGCAGTTCGCCGGGCGGCGTCTGGCGCAGATCGACAGCCAGGATGCGATTCTCCAGCGCTTCCAAATGCGGGAATAAGGCCGTGGCATTGGGCAAACGCTTGATGCAATGGGCGATCTCGTCCAGACAATGCAGCACCGCTCGCGGAAAATCCGGGTTCTTCAGCAAGTAGTCCAACACGTCCTCGCCCTTGATGCGCTGACGCACCTGCTTGCGATACATCAACACCGCGCTCAGCGATTTCAAGACGTTGATCCATAGAATGGTTTCGTACTCGCGCATCTTGTGGCTACGGTTTTCCGCCAACAGCACCGAACCGAAATCCATGATCCGGCTGGTCATGTCGGCGCGCTCGATATTGCGGCCGATGCATAAAAAACGGTAAGCGTCGTTTCGGCTCATCGCGCCGTAAATAAAGCCGGTGAAGCGTTGGCAACCGGCCATGATTTCCTGCAAATACTGAGCCCGGCCACGCCGATTCGACAAACTGTCCAGATGGTTGTTGGCGTACAGATACATTTCGTTGACCAATTCCCAAGCTTCGTCCGGCATCAGTTCGCGACTGGTGCGGATATTTTCCCGCGCCGCCGACAACGACGATAACAGCGAACCGGGATTACCGGTATCGGCCAACAGGAAACGGGTGGTATTGTGCTCGCTGGGGTTTTTGAAGCGCTGGTAAAACCCGGCCTCCACGCCGCAAATATTCAGCAGATTGTGCCAGCCCATTTCAACGCCGTAGGGCAAATCGTAGATCAAGTGCATCGTCGCGCTGATCAAGCGAGCGGTGTTCTCGGTGCGTTCCAGATAGCGGGCCAGCCAATAGAGACGTTCGGCGGAGCGAGATAGCATGTCATTTCTCCCGGTTGATGATCCAAGTGTCCTTGCTGCCGCCGCCCTGCGACGAGTTAACGACCAGCGAACCGGCTTTTAACGCGACGCGGGTCAGACCGCCGGCGGTCACGAAACCGCGCTCGCCTTGCAGGATGAACGGCCGCAAATCGATGTGGCGAGGCTCCAACCGATCGCCGCACAAGGTCGGACAGGTCGAAAGCGCCAGCGTGGGCTGCGCGATGTAGTTGCGCGGATTGGCCTGGACCAGTTTATGAAATTGCTTGATGTCTTTCTGGGTGGCATGCGGCCCGACCAACATGCCGTAACCGCCGGACTCGTTGGCCGGCTTGACGACCAATTCGGCCAGATGCTCCAGCACGTAGGCGCATTGCTCGGGATCGCTACAAAGATAGGTGGGTACGTTGGGCAACAGCGGCTCTTCGTTAAGATAGTAGCGGATCATCGCCGGCACGTAGGCATACACCACCTTGTCGTCGGCGACGCCGGCGCCGGGCGCGTTCGCCAACGCCACGTTGCCGGCCTTCCAAGCCCTCAGCAAGCCTTTGACGCCCAGCACCGAATCCTTCCGAAACACCTCCGGGTCGAGGAACATATCGTCGATCCGCCGATAGATCACGTCGACTTTTTCCAAACCCTTGACGGTGCGCATGTACACGCAATCGTCGTCCTTGACCACCAGGTCGCCGCCTTCGACCAACTCGGCGCCCATTTGTTGAGCCAAAAATGCATGTTCGAAGTATGCCGAGTTATAAATTCCCGGCGTCAATACCGCGATTTGCGGCTGATCCTCCGGTCTCGGCGCAATCGACGTCAGCATTTCGAACAACTGGGTCGGGTAGTCGTCCACCGGCAGTATGTTCAAGTTCTCGAGTAACTCGGGAAACACTCGCTTGGTGATGACCCGGTTCTCGATCATGTAAGACACGCCGGACGGCACCCGCAAATTGTCTTCCAGTACGTAAACCACGCCGTCGCCGTCGCGTACCAAATCGCTACCGCAGATATTGGCCCAAACCCCGAACTTGGGCTTGAACCCGACACATTCCGGCCGAAAATTGCTGGAACTCGCAATCAATTCGGTCGGCACCACGCCGTCCTTAATGATCTGCCGCTCGTTATAAACATCGTCGATGAAGTGGTTCAATGCCCGCAAACGCTGCCGCAAGCCGGCGTCAATGCCCCGCCACTCCTGAAAATCGATTAAGCGCGGAATGATGTCGAACGGCCAAGCCCGGTCGATGTTGCCTTCGTCGCTATAGACGGTGAAGGTAATACCCATCTCCAATATCGCCGCCTCGGCGGCCGACAGGCGCCCCTTGATGGCTTCCATGCCCAAGGATTGCAAGTACTGACTCAAAGTGGCGCACGTTTGACGCGGCTGGCCGCGACCATCCATCATTTCGTCGTAGGCTTGGTTGGCGCGGTATTGCGCCCATATCGATTGCTCGGACTTCATGCGGGCATCCCTGGTTATCGCTATTATGGTGCCGGACCGCACTAAGTTGGCGCACAAAAGCCGATTCCGGACTCACCCCGCGCCGTTTGCGCGGGTTTCATTTCGTCAATGCAAGCCTGATGCCAAAAAGCCCGGAAAAAGCGCGGTATTCACCAAAGCTGTGCATATTGCCAACAGCTGCCCAAAAATCGGACAATCGAACCACCGGTACGGATACTGGCGGTCGGAAACACACGAAAATGCCGCCCCTCGCTGCCACATCGTTGCCCGCCCGCCCGCGGGTCTCCCGATATACACTTAGGCGCGAAATTTGCTGTCGCTTAGCTTATCGTTCGTTAACTCAGGACCGCCATTGACTCCGCGCTCACCCCGACCCAGCAAAAATCGCTCGGCTTCCCACCGCAAATTGCGCCAAACGACTTAAACCGGCAAACTAAGCCCATGAGCCAGTTATTGCTAGAAGAAGCGTTATCCCCCGGCTATCGTCTGAACCCCAGCGTCTACGATGAGATGCTCGACAAATCCGGTCGCGTCCGGCCGCATTGGCGGCATTTGATGGAGGCTCTGCAACAGTTGGGACCCGAGGAACTGGCTCACCGGTATCGCGAAGCGCTACGGCTATTGCGCGAAAACGGTGTCACCTATAACGTCTACGGCGATCCAGACGGCCTGAACCGACCTTGGCAGCTCGACCCGGTACCCTTCGTCGTTTCCGGCAACGAGTGGTTCGATATCGAAGCCGGCCTGTTGCAACGCGCCGAATTGCTGAATCTGGTATTGGCCGACTTGTACGGCCCGCGCACGCTGATCAAAAAGAACCTGCTCCCGCTGGAGCTGATATACAACCACGGCGGCTTCCTGCGCGCTTGCGATCAAGTGCGCTTGCCGGGCGAGCAACAATTGGTATTGTATGCCGCCGATTTGGCGCGCGGCCCCGACAACAAGATGTGGGTACTGGGCGACCGCACCCAAGCGCCGTCGGGCGCCGGTTACGCATTGGAAAACCGTTTGGCGATGTCGCGGGTATTGCCGAGCCTGTTTCGAGATGCCCAGGTCCACCGACTGGCCCGATTCTTTCAGGCGCTACGGGCCGGTCTGAACGCGATCGCTCCGCAAACCGCCCACACGCCGATGGTGGTGGTACTGACCCCCGGCCCGCTCAACGAAACTTTTTTCGAACACGCCTACCTGGCGTCCTACCTGGGCTACCCACTGGTGCAAGGTGACGACCTGACCGTCCGCGACGGCTATGTCTGGCTAAAATCGCTGACCGGTTTGCAACGGGTCGACGTGATTCTGCGCCGGGTAGACGACAATTATTGCGACCCGCTGGAACTGCGCGAAGATTCGCGCCTGGGCGTGCCCGGCCTTTTGGAAGCGGCCAGACGCGGCAATGTCGCGATCGCCAATCCGCTCGGCAGCGGGATTCTGGAAAACCCCGGTCTGTTGGCCTTCCTGCCCGGTATCGCACAACACTTTCTCGGCCAACCGTTAAAGCTGAATTCGATCGCCACCTGGTGGTGCGGTCAGGCCGGCGAATTGTCCTATGTCCTCGCCAATCTGAAACGTCTGGTCATCAAACCGATTTACCGGCAACCCGGCGAACACGCGGTGTTCGGCCACCAGCTCAGCAAGTCGCAGCTGGAGGTCTGGCGCGAGCGTATCCGAGCCCGCCCCGCCTTTTACGTCGCCCAGGAATACGAAAGTTTCTCGACCGTGCCGTCGATGGTCGGCGACGGCTTCGAACCGCGCCAGGCCTTGCTGCGTTGTTTCGCGGTGGCCAGGGCCGGCGGCTATGCATTGATGCCCGGAGGCCTGACCCGTAGCGCGCCCAACTATGGCGACGTTTACATTACCAATCAACTCGGCAGCATCAGCAAGGATACTTGGGTCATAGCCACCGAACCGCAATCCCCGCCGGCCAGCGCCGGCCCGGCCAGCGCCGGCGGACCTCCCGGATTGCGCAATGCCTTGCCGAGCCGAGCCGCCGACAATATTTTTTGGGTGGGCCGCAATGCGGAACGCGCCGAAGGCTGCGTGCGTCTGTTGCGGGCGACGTTGAAGCGGTTGGTGATTAACCCGGACAGCGACCATCCCGACTATCCGCCCAGCCTGCATCGCCTGCTGCATTGCGTCACCAGTCTGACCGGTAGTTATCCCGGCTTCTTCGGCAAGAAAGCGGACGACAAGCTCCTGCGCGCGCCTGAGCCGGAACTGCTGGCCTTGATGCAGGACGATACCCGACCCGGCAGCCTGCCCAATTCGGTGCGGGGCTTGCAACAAGCCGGCTACGCGGTGCGGGATTTATGGTCGTCCGATACTTGGCGGGTTATCGACGAAATTGGCGAGCAAATCGCCGACACCAAACGCGCCGGTAAAACCGGTTTGTGGACGATGCAAGAGCACCTGGATCAACTGGTCACCTCGCTGTCCGCATTCAGCGGTTTGGTGATGGAAAGCATGACGCGAGGCAACGGTTGGTTGTTTTTGGACATCGGCCGTCGCCTGGAGCGGGGTCTGCAATTGATTTCGGTGTTGCGGACCGGATTTGCCGAGCCGCTGCCGGAAGGCGCGGAAACCAGACTGATCGAGACCTTGCTGGAGTGTAGCGACAACTTGATCTGTTATCGGCAACACTACCGCAGCAACCCGGAATTGGCGTCGTTTTTGGAGCTGCTGGTGCTGGACCCCAACAATCCGCGTTCGCTGGCGTATCAAATCGCCCGCTTGCAGGAGCATGCCGACAAGTTGCCTAGGGAAACCGAAACCGGCCGGCTCGGCCCAGCGCAGCGCTTGATGCTGGAAGCCAACTGCATACTGAATCTGACCGACATCGACACTTGGCTGGTCGTCGAGAAATCCGGCGTGCGGGAGACCCTGGATCAACAACTCAGCCGGATTTATGCGTTGCTGGCGGCGTTATCGGATACGCTGACCGCCGGCTATTTCCGTCACGGCGACACGCCGCAATCGCTGTCTTGAGGCAGGAGGCCGCATGCGCTACCGCGTTACCCATACCACCCGTTACCGTTATCGCGACATGGTAGCCCTGTCTTACAACGAAGTCAGGATGCAGCCTCGCGCGTGCCCGCACCAACAACTGCTGGCCTCGACGCTGGAAATCAGCCCCAAGCCCAGCGATTACCGACTGCGCAGCGATTTTTTCGGCAACAGGGTCACCTGGTTTTCAATCCGAGAACCCCATCGGGAATTCGCGGTCACCGCCATTAGCGATATTGTCGTCGCCCCGGTGCCGGCCCAGTTGGACTGGTGCGAATCGGCCGATTGGGAAAGCGTCAAGGCGGCACTGTCCGCCGATACCGGCGAAGCGATGCAGGAGGCCCGCCAATTCTCGCTGACGTCGCCCTATATCCCGCCCTCGGCGGACCTAGCCGAGTATGCCGGCGCGTCTTTCACGCCCGGCCGACCGTTAATCGAAGCGGTTCACGATTTGATGCAGCGTATCTTCCGCGACTTTACTTTCGATCCGCATTTCAGCAATCTGGCGACCCCACTGAGCGAAGTGCTGGAGCATCGGCGCGGAGTCTGTCAAGATTTCGCCCACCTGGCGATTGGTTGCATCCGCTCTCAAGGCTTGGCGGCCCGGTATGTCAGCGGCTATATCGAAACCCTACCGCCGCCGGGCGTCGAAAAATTGATCGGCGCCGACGCCTCGCACGCGTGGTTTTCGGTGTTTCTGCCGGAACTGGGCTGGCTGGATTTCGACCCCACCAACAATCAACTGCCCGGCGACCGCCATATTACCGTGGCCTGGGGCCGCGACTACGGCGACGTCGCACCGCTGAAAGGCGTGATTTTCGGCGGCCAGAATCACGAATTGACAGTCTCCGTCTCCGTAGAAAATCTCGAACCTGACGCAGTCGGCATTCGCGGCAACCCGACAAGCGCCGCCGCCGATAACCCGGCTAAAATAACCCCTTTGAATCCAACTCCTCCGATTCCATGAATATCCTACACAAAGCTCATCCCTGGCACGGCATCGCTCCCGGCGATAGCGCTCCGGACATCGTCACCGCATTTATCGAAATCGTGCCGTCCGATACCGTCAAATATGAGATCGACAAACACAGCGGCTATCTGAAAATCGACCGGCCTCAGAAATTTTCCAATATGATTCCGACCCTGTACGGCTTTATCCCGCGCACCTATTGCGCTGAAAAAATCGCCGAATATGCAGCCGCGCAATCCGGCCGGCCGGTCAGCAAGGGCGACGGCGACCCGTTGGATATTTGCGTACTCAGCGAACGCAGCGTGACGCACGGCGACATCTTGCTGCAAGCGATACCGATCGGCGGTTTCCGACTGTTGGACGGTGGCGAGGCCGACGACAAGATCATCGCGGTGATGAAGGGCGACGAGTTTTACCGGCAATGGCGCGACGTTTCCGATTGTCCGGAATCCTACATCAACCGTCTGAAACACTACTTTTTGACTTACAAACACCTACCCAGCGAGAAAAGCGTTTGCGAAATTACTCACGTCTACGGTAGACAGGAAGCGCACGAAGTGATTAAACGGTCGATGGCCGACTACCAATACCATTTCGGCTGCCAAGACGACGGCTAGTGCAACCCGCTCGCCGTTTTATCCGTGCGAAGGCCGCCGGTAAGACCCGGCGACCTTCATTCAGGAAAAACCGCTTCGATCCGCGGAACTCAAACCACGCTAACTTCAGCCGCGTCGTGGCTTAAAACTTGACCGGCGCTATCGATTTCGATGCGGCGCGGCTTCATCGCTTCCGGCACTCGCTTAGTCAAGCGCACGGTCAGGATGCCGTCGCGGTAATGGGCGCCCGCCACTTCGATGTGTTCGGCCAAATTGAAGCGTCGCTCAAAATTGCGACTGACAATGCCTTGGTGCAAAAAATGCCGTTTATCGCCCGCCCGTGGTTTTTCGCCCTTAACGGTCAACACCTTGTTTTCGGTTTCGATAGTGAGTTGTTCCGGGGAGAAACCAGCTACCGCTAAACTGATCGCGTACTGTTTATCCTCGACGAGTTCAATGTCGTAAGGTGGGTAATCGTAGTTGGCCCGATCGGTTTGCAAAATCCCGTCCAGCATGGCGGCCCATTGGCCGGAAGCCAGGTTAGGACGATATATTGGGGTGTATTCGACTCGCATCATTCCATCCTCCTAAATTTCAAGATCACGGTTACCGAACCGGCTAACGGTTCGTCCGACTTGGATTTAGGAGCGCTTTGCAAAATTTCAAGTCCTAAAATAGGCGATTGACTATCAGCCAAGCAAAAAAAGGCCAGGCCGCCTTGACGGCGCGGCCCGACCGAGAGGGAACGACTAAAATGCGCGGCCAGGCTTGACGCCGAGCTTTCTCAAAATAATCGCCAGAGGACAAAACCCGGTGAATGCGGCTTGCAGCAGGTTCGCACCGACAAAGGCGGTAAACCATAACCAATTCGGCGAATGCCAATGCGCCAAGGCCAGGCTCGACAAGATGAACGAACCGGCAAACGCCATCACCCAGCGATCGATGGACATAAGGACCTCCTATTTCAAACGCACCACACCCATGAATTTCAACATCATTCGTTCGTAGAAGGGTTCGCTAATGCCTTTTCTAACCTTGCGCATAAAGTATTTTTCGAACGCAATCTTCGCCAGATGCACCCACTTGCCATGAGCCGACCAAGTGGTGTTACGCGGTGGAATCTGCGGTACGGCCAAGAAGGCAACGCCGCTATCGCCTAGGTCCGCCAGACACAACGCGCTCAAACTCGGTTTGTCGGTCGGCTGTTTGCCGGCCAATTCGTCACGGATATTGTGCGCGGTCGCGGTGACCATCGATTCGATCATGTAACCGGTTTTCGGGGTCCCGGTCGGCACCGGGGTTTTTTCAACCGGCGGCAGGGCCACGCAAACGCCGACCGAGTAAACATTTTTATAGGTCGGGTTACGTTGATACTCATCGACGATGACAAAGCCGCGAGGGTTGGTCAGGCCTTCGGCGCCGCAGTGGCGTACCGCGTCGACACCGGTGAAAGCCGGCAGCATCATCGAATGCTTGAACGGCACCTCGTGCTTTTTCTTTTCGTTGCCGTCGTCGTCAACTTCGGTGACATACATCATGCCCTGTTCGATTTTGTCGACCTTGGCGTTGGTGATCCATTTGATGGTCTTATCGCGCAAAGCGCTTTCCAATAACCCTTTGGTATCGCCGACGCCACCCAAGCCCAAATGGCCGATGTAGGGTTCGGAAGTCACGAAGGTCATCGGTACTTTGTCGCGAATCTTGCGTTTGCGCAATTCGGTTTCGATAATCATCAGGTATTCGTAGGCGGGACCGAAACAGGATGCGCCCTGGACCGCGCCGATGACAATCGGGCCGGGGTCGTCCATGAAGCGGTCCCAATCATCGGAGGCCAATGCGGCGTGATCGACGTGGCAAACCGACGAGGTATGCCCGCCGTGCGGGCCCAAACCGGGCACTTCGTCGAAGGCCAAGCGAGGTCCGGTGGCGATCACCAAAAAGTCGTATTCCACCGACGTGCCGTCCGCCAGATCGACTTTATTATTGGCCGGATCGACTTTGCTGGCGGACTTCTGTACGAAGTTGATGCCTTTCTTGGCCATCACCGGCGCCAATTCGATTTTCAAATCTTCCGGCTTGCGCCATTTCGGCGGTATCCACGGGTTCGAAGGGACGAAGTGGAACGTCGGGGTGTCGGATATCACGACCACTTCGTGAGCCTTGCCGACGATTTCCTTCATTTCATACGCCATCGGCACGCCACCGATGCCCGCGCCTAATACTACGATTCTTGCCATGACATGCTCCTCTCGCTGATGTCTAAACGAATACGCGGCCGAGTCTATCGTTATTCTTTATCGTGTTATAAAAGCCACCGACCGTGCGAAACCTAGAATATTAGAATTTTCTAACATACGCAACCAAAATCTACCCTTCCCCGAATCCGGACCTCACCCGAACTGTCCGTAACTATAGAAGATTGTTACATTCGCGCACTCGCGGTGGGTATTCGTGGGCGCGACACACTTTGGCCTTGGATCAAGTCTGGGTACAATGCGACATCCCAGCAAATTTCCGGAATAACGATATGGCCGACCAAGACGATAGCGAACAAATCTGGCGCGAAAAACTCAGCCCCGAGCAATACCACGTCTGCCGAGAAAAAGGTACCGAACCGCCGTTCACCGGCAAGTATACCGATTGCGAGGAAGCTGGCGTCTATCGTTGCGTGTGTTGCGGCGAACCCTTGTTTTCGTCCGATCAAAAATTCCACTCCGGCTGCGGCTGGCCCAGCTTCTGGGCTCCCATCGCCGGCGAAAGTCTGGAGCAGTCGCTCGATACCAGTCACGGCATGCGCCGCATCGAAGTCACCTGTCGCTCATGCGGTGCCCACCTCGGCCATGTTTTCCCGGACGGTCCGCAACCGACCGGTCAGCGTTATTGCATCAACTCGGTTGCGTTGGATCTAGAAAAGTCATGACCTCGCCGCAACTCGCTCAAGATTTACTGGATTTCATCGACGCCAGTCCCAGCCCCTGGCACGCGGCTGCCACCATGGAACAGCGCCTGCTGTCGCACGGTTTCCAAAAACTGGAGGAAAGCGCAGTTTGGCCGTTAAGCCTTGGCGGCCGATATTATGTGATTCGAGACGCTTCGTCCATCGTTGCGTTCATCGTCGGCGCCGCCGCGCCGGCCGAAGCCGGATTCAAGATCCTTGGCGCCCATACCGATTCTCCGGGTTTGCGGGTAAAGCCACGACCGGTCGTCGACAGCGATCGATTCGTACGCATTGCCGTCGAAGTTTACGGCGGACCGATCTTAGCCACTTTCGCCGACCGCGATTTAAGTCTGGCCGGGCGCATCGCTTACCGCGACGGCGATGGTAGCGTGGCCACGACGCTGGTCCGATTTGCCGAGCCGCTGCTGCGCCTGCCGAACTTGGCCATCCATATGAACCGCGCCGTCAACGAGGATGGCCTCAAACTGAATAAACAAACGGAGCTGCCGCTGCTGCTGGCCAATATACCGGGCGATAGCCCGGCAAACGACGTGTTTTACGGTCTACTGGAATCGGCTTCCGGCTTGACGGCGGACCAAATTTTAAGCTGGGAGCTCAACGTCCACGACAGCCAAAAAGGTGCGTTCTGGGGTGCGGATCGACAATTCATCGCCGACAGCCAACTCGACAATTTGGCGTCCTGCCACGCCGGCCTGACCGCCTTGCTGAATTGCCGGGAACAACTCGTGGCGGCTACCCGGGTATGCGCCTTTTTCGACCACGAAGAAGTCGGCAGCGAAAGCAACAAGGGCGCGGCCGGCAGCTTCCTGGCCGACGTTCTGTCTCGAATTGCCGGGGCATGCGGCGATCGGTCGGACAATTATCCGCGCGCGCTGGCGCAAAGTTTTCTGGTCAGCGCCGACATGGCGCACGCCTACCAGCCCAATTTTCCGGCCGCCTACGAGCCGGGCCATAAAATCCTGGTCAATCACGGACCGGTGATTAAAATCAACGTCAATCACCGCTACGCCAGCGAATGCGTATCCGAAGCGATTTTCGCCCAGTTCTGCCAACAGGCCGGCGTGCCCTTTCAAAAGTACGCGCATCGCGGCGATCTGCCCTGCGGCAGCACGATAGGCCCAATCACCTCGGCCAAACTGGGTATTCGTAGCGTCGATGTCGGCTCGCCGATGTGGGCAATGCACAGCGCCAGGGAAAGTGCCGGCGTCGCCGACCACGCTTACATGGTCGGCGCACTGGAGGTTTTTTTCAGCAACCCTTAGTATTTCTACTATTCTTGCCGTGTACTCTTGCCCGGTAGAGAATAATTTTGTTTCCGATCTTTTCGTCCCACTGCAATGTTGCATTGCAGCGTGCAGCGTTTTACGCCAAATCAGCGCTCGTCTGTGGCTGGGTGTTAAGTACAGCGCATGCCGACGAACCGAATCTGGAATACAAAATCAAGGCCGCTTACCTTTACAATTTCACCAAATTCATCACTTGGCCAAACAACCCTGGGCCGTCGTTCAACATTTGCTTGATTGGCGACAACCCGTTCGGCAATCTGCTCGACACGCTGGAGACCAAAACGGTCGCCGACAAACCTATCCGTTTGCGCCACCTCGATTCCCTAAAACAGGCGCAGGATTGCCAGATTCTGTACGCCGAAAAGACCGAACAACGCATCGACGTAAATCTGACCGGCGTCTTGCTGGTCGGCAACCTCGGTAAAACGCTGACAGTCAGTAGCCAGCCCTTCTTCGCCGAATCCGGCGGCATGATAGGTTTCGTGCTCGACGATGAAAAAGTGCGCCTGCATATCAACTTAAAGGCTTTGAAGCAAAGCGGACTATCGATCAGCGCTAAACTGATCGAAGTCGCCACATTGGTGGAAGGAGGCGGCCGTGAATAAATGGTTTACCGCCCTCTCCATTAAAACGAAGCTGCTGACAATCGCGGTGACCTCCGCCCTATTTTCGATGTTGCTGGCACTGGTCATTCTCGTCACGATCAATGCCGCCGACGTCAAGCGCAAGGCTCAAGACGATCTGCAGGCCGTCGCCAGTCTGATCGCCAACCGCAGCGTGGCCGCGGTGATGTTCGACGACGCCGGCGTCGCCAAGGAAAACCTGATTTCGTTGAACAGTTTTCCAGACTTGCGTAGCGCTTGCGTTTACGTCAAGAAAGGTCATCTGTTTACCTCACTGGACAATCAGGCCCTACCCTGCCCGGACGTTGCCTACGGTCTGCATACCCATTACGACAATTTGATGCTGTATGTATACCAGGCGATGGTGGTTGACAGCGAAGAAATCGGGGCAGTGTATCTGGCCTCGGACTTGAGTGCGGCGATTTGGCGAGAACTGAAATTCGTCAGCTTGATTATTGCGGTTCTCTTCGTCGCGTTGTTCATCACCTTTTTGCTGACTGTCCCACTGTTGAATCGAGTCGCATTGCCGGTCGCCCAGCTCGCCAAAACCGCGCAGAGAGTCAGCCAAGATCACGATTATTCGCTACGAGCCGAAAAGCACAGCAGCGACGAAATGGGCATTCTGGTCGATGCCTTCAACGATATGCTCGACACCGTAGAAACCCAAAACAAAGCCTTAATCGCGGTCAAAAACAACTACCAGGCGCTCTACGACAACAATCCGACCATGGTCTTCAATCTGGACATGCAAGGCCGCATCGTATCGGTCAACCGCTTCGGCGCGAAGCAATTGGGCTTGGGCGTCGAAGAATTACAAGGCTGCGCGATCAGCAACTTCTCGCATCCGGACGATGCCGCCGGTTTCGAACAGTTTTTCGAGACTTGCCGCCACCACCCGGAACTGATTCATCGCCAGGAAAGCCGCAAAATTTGCCGCAACGGCAACGTGATTTGGGTCAGGGAAACCGCGCGTCTGGTCACCGACGAGTCCAACTTCCAGCGCTTGTTACTGGTCTGCGAGGACATCACCGAAACCCGCCGGCTGTCGGAAAAAATCGCCTATCAGGCCAGCCACGACGAACTGACCGGTCTGGTCAACCGGCGCCAATTCGATATTCACATCCAGAGTTTGGTGTCTCAAGCCGAAATCGACGAGAGCGAGCACGTACTCTGCTACCTGGATTTGGACCAATTCAAGATCGTCAACGATACCTGCGGTCATTTGGCGGGCGACGAACTGCTGCGCCAATTGGGCGAGGTCCTGCGCCACCAGGTCCGTAAGACCGACATTTTGGCGCGACTGGGCGGCGACGAGTTCGGCATTTTGATGTCGCATTGTTCGGTCGAGCAAGCCTTCTCCACCTGCGAGAAACTGCGCAACATCATTTGCGACTTTCAGTTTGCCTGGGAAAACCGTAGCTTTAATATCGGCGTCAGCGTCGGTATCGCTCCGATCAATCTGACCAGCGGCAATGCGGTCGACATACTCAAGGAAGCCGACGCCGCCTGCTACGCCGCCAAGGAAAAAGGACGGAACCGCGTCCACGTCTTCAGCCCCGACGACGAAGAATTGACGTTGCGACAAGGCGAAATGCAATGGGTCGAAAAAATCCGGATGGGGATAGAACAAAACCGTTTCCAACTTTACGGTCAGTTAATCGTGCCGATTGCCTCGAACGACGAAGGGCTGCATTTCGAAACGCTGATCCGCTATATCGACGAACAGGGCAAAGTCATTCCCCCCGGCGCGTTCCTGCCGGCCGCCGAGCGTTACAACATTGCTCCACCGCTGGACCGATGGGTCATTTCCCGTTTGTTCGAGCATTTGGCAACCACGCCGAACCTGCTGGAACGCCTGGAAATGTGCTCGGTCAACCTGTCCGGCCTGTCGATGTCCGACGAAACGATGCTGACCTTTATCGACGAGCAGTTTCAAAAATGGCATATTCCGACGCATAAGATATGCTTTGAAATTACTGAAACCGCCGCCATCAGCAATTTGTCCTACGCCCGCCAGTTCATTAATTCCTTGCGTACCAAGGGTTGCCTGTTTTCGCTGGACGACTTCGGCAGCGGCCTGTCTTCATTTGCATATCTAAAAAACCTTCCTGTGGACTTTTTGAAAATCGACGGCCTATTCGTCAAGGATATTTTGGAAGACCGGGTCGATTTGACCATGGTCAAATCGATCAATGAAGTCGCTCATGTGATGAGCAAGAAAACCATCGCCGAATTCGTCGAAAACCGCGATATTTTCGAGTTGTTGAAAACCTTAGGCGTCAATTACGCCCAGGGTTACGGCATTGCTAAACCGGTACCCTTGGAAGAACTATGAGTCAGCCCAAACCCAACGTCTTCGGCAAACGGTGCGTAGTGCCGGCCGTGTTGCTATGCGGCCTCGGTCAACCAGCCCAGGGTCAAGACCAGAGCATGACCGACTTGCTCGAACTGTCACCGGCCGAGCTGGCCAATATTTCGGTCAGCATCGCCTCGGGGACCGCCAAATCGGTATCGCAATCCGCCGCGGTCACGACTGTGATTACCGCCGACCAAATCAGCGCGATGGGCGCCACCGAGCTACACGAAGTGCTAGAAACCGTGCCCGGCATGCACGTCAGTATTCAACCGGTCACCAACGATTACACCTATACGATGCGCGGCATGCGTAATCAAACCAACTCGGAAGTCTTGCTGATGTTGAACGGCACCCGGTTTTCGATTCCTTATCAGGGCTCGCACATGGCGGGGATGATCGTACCGGTCGAAAACATTCAGCGTGTCGAAGTCATTCGCGGGCCGGGCTCGGCCTTGTACGGCGCCGACGCCTTCGCCGGCGTCATCAATATTGTCACGAAAAAAGCCGGCGACCTCAACGGTACCACGCTAGGCGCGCGCGGCGGTAACGCCGACCGCACCAGCACCTGGGCGCAGCACGGCGGCCATTACGGCGAATGGGATGTTGCCGGTAGCCTGCAATATAGCCACAGCGGGATCAATCCGGATCGCATCGTGGCGGCCGATGCTCAAACCGCATTGGATAACGCGCTGAACACGCACGCGTCTCAGGCACCCGGCGCTATGCAGACTGCCGGCGAGCGCTGGAACGCTCATCTGAATTTACAGCGCCAACACTGGGATTTGAACTTTTGGGCTTACAACCAATCCGTTGGCTTCCCGGCCGGCGCCAGCGGCGCGTTGGATAATAGCGGCACGCTGGACGGCGCCCATTATTTAGGTGACGTCCGTTACTCGACCGAGAACGACCTGGAAAATTGGGAACTGCAATTTCACACCAGTTTTCTGCACACCGATTTGAACGGAAATAGCCGTAACTTTCCAGCAGGCACGGTTTTACCTATCGATGGGAACGGTAACCTAGCCGTGGATGCCAACGGCAATCTCAACCCCGCCACCTTAGTCAACTTTGTGTCGTTTCCAAATGGCATGCGTTTCGTCCCCGGTATCAAAAATACCGTCCCGAGCACCGAACTGACCAGTATTTACAAAGGGTTCGAAAACCACCTGATCCGATTGATCACCGGCTTCCGTTACGAGGAATTGAATGTCAGCGAACTGCGCAATTACGGCATCGGCGTCATCGACGGCCAGCAATTAGTCGTCAACGGCGACCTGACCGACGTCACCGGCACGCCCTACGCCTTCATGAACGACACCCATCGATCGATCTGGTCGGTCGCGTTGCAGGACGAATGGCAGATTTCCAAGAATTGGCAATTGACGGCCGGCTTGCGTTACGACGAATATTCGGATTTCGGCGGTACTTTGAACCCAAGAGCCGCGTTGGTTTGGGATATTAACGACGATCTAACCGGCAAATTGTTGTACGGTCAGGCCTACCGCGCACCTAGCTTCGTCGAGCAATATCAGAAAAATAATCCGCTGTTCGTCGGCAATGCCTCGTTGAGTCCGGAGACGATAGAAACCACCGAGTTGGCTTTCGATTACCGCCCCTGGAAGAGCCTGCGAACCACATTGAATGTCTATTACTACGAAATCAACGACTTAATCGGCGGCAAATTAACCAATCAGGGCGCCACGCTGTCCGAGGTCAACAATCCCGGTCAAGATGGGTTGGGCAGCGAATTCGAATGGGATTGGAAATTCTACGACGACTGGAATTTGCGTGGCAACTACGCTTGGCAATACGCGGTCGACCGAGCCACCCAACGGCGAGTCAGCAACGTCCCAGAACACCATGTTTACACCGCATTGTCCTGGAACTTTCATCCCAAATGGCAAATTCAGACCCAAGTCAATTGGGTCGGGCATCGGCTTAGCGATATCGGAGATAACCGGGTGTTAAAAGACTACCAAACCGTGGACTTGACGTTAAACGCCAAAAAACTGATGGGATCGCTCGATTTGACCGCGTCGGTACGCAACCTGTTCGACAGTCAGGGCAAGGAACCGGCCATCGCTAGTTATCCCTACAACTTACCGATTTCGGCTCAAACCTTCTACTTCGAAGCCGCTCTGCATTTTTAAACCGCTAGCCGCCACGCCGATTGCAGCCACTAGCCAATATTCGACCAATTAAACGCTAAGCACCAGATTATTCTGACTGATGACGTCCAGCAAACGACCGACCATTCTTCGGCTCACCCAGGCCTCGCCGTCGGCAACAACCTGAATCATTTTCGCCAGATAGCCACTCAACGGACCGCTGTTTTGGTAGCCTCGACTGCCGGCAAGCAGACAATTCAAGATGCGGTCCTCGCCGATCTCGTCGCCGATCACCACGATCTTGCTGGCCGGACTCGCATTCAACAACAAGCCGATATAGTCCGGAGTTTCATCGCCCCGCAACGAGAAGCTCAGTAAAATCAAGCTGGGCTGCTGGGCCTCGGCGGCATTCAAAGCCTGTATTTCGTCGTTATAAAACGAAACGTCTTCCTCGGACATCAGCAACAATGGCGGGATCTGTCCGGTATTATCGACTACGTGGATTTTCATAACCTAAGGATGCTTAAAATTGCGAACACGCCCGCTCGATTACCGCTAGCCGGCCCCCCACCATACGAAATTGCGTGTCCGTCACGGAAAAAACTCAGTCAGCCAACTCGACAAATCCATGCAATCCGCGCTTGGAGTCCGCAGCCAGCCAGTCTTTTAAGTATTGCAGCTCTTCGCTGGATTGCAATTCATCAAGGCATTTTTTATGCCGAAGCAAGCGGAAAGCCGCGGACAATAATTTCAGCCGATCGCCGACGATGCCCGCCCGGCGCAAGCCTACCAAATTCAAGCGATAGTGTTTGGCCGGCCGGCCACCGATTAGCATAAAAGGCAGCACGTCCATATTAATGCCCGTTGTACCTTGAACAATCGCGTAAGCACCGACCCGGCAGAACTGATGCACCACGACGGCGCCACCCATGAATACATTCTTGCCGATATCGACATGCCCGCCGATCGCCACGTTATTGGCGAAAATGGTTTTGTCGCCTACCGAACAATCGTGCGCGACATGACTGTTGTTCATGAAATAGCAGCCGGAGCCGATCTTGGTGCTTCCGCCCGGTTTGGTGGCTCTGTGCGCGGTAAATCCCTCGCGAAACGCATTGTCGTCGCCGATTTCCAGCCACGATGCCGTCGCCGGATCAAACCCGAGATCCTGAGGCAAACCACCCAGCACCGCTTGAGGATGCACGATATTCCTGGCACCCATTTTGACCCAACCATGCACCACGGCGTGCGCACCGACTTCGCAACCGGCACCGATCTCCGCCCCCGCTTCGATCACCGCGAACGGCCCAACCCGAACGTCCTTGGATAAGCTGGCATCGGGTGAAACAAAAGCCGTGGGATGAATCAGAGCGGTCATGGTTAGCCTCGCGGATGGTGTTGAGTGTGTAATTCTTTCAGCCTTTGCTGAGCGACGTGAGTGTATATCTGAGTAGTCGATAAGTCGGAGTGTCCAAGCAGCATTTGTACCGCCCGCAAATCCGCGCCGTGATTAAGAAGATGGGTAGCAAACGCATGGCGTAACGTATGCGGCGACAGGGGTTTATCGATGCCGGCTACCGCAGCGTAACGCTTGATCAAATACCAAAATGCCTGACGAGTCATGCCATCGCCGCGCTTGGTGACGAACAGAAAATCACTTTGCCTACCTGCCAACAAGGCCAATCGCGGACCAGCGAAATAGCGCTCTAGCCAGTCCAGCGCGTCTTCACCGACCGGCACTAGCCGTTCCTTGCCGCCCTTGCCCATCACTCGCACCCATCCCTGCCTCAAATTGAGCTGGGCGAACGTCAATTCGACCAGCTCGGATACGCGCAATCCGGTCGCGTAAAGAACTTCCAACATCGCCCGATCGCGAAACCCCAACAATTCGCCTATCTCCGGCGCCTCGATCAATCGTTCGACATCCCGCTCGCTCAGCGTATCAGGCAATGGCCGCCCCAGTTTCGGCGCATCGATCAGTTGGGTAGGATCGCGCTCGATCCGTTGCTCGCGCAGCCAATAACCATAAAAACGCCGCAAACACGATAAAAACCGGGCCGCCGAACGATTGCCGGTACCTTGTGCATGGCGCGCCGCCAAAAACCCCTTAATGTCGGTCTGATCGACCTCAAGCAAATGTTTATCCTTGAGCCACCTTGAAAACTGTTTTAGATCGCTAGCGTAAGCCGCCAACGTATTGTCGCTAAGACCTAATTCCAACCACAGGGCGTTCAAAAACGCCTCGACCACTTGAGCGGAATTCATGGCCTCGGTTACTTCTGCATCCTGGATGCTTCGTAGTTTAGCAAGCGGCTTTTCAACGCCAGATAATCACCGGAAGTCTCTCCCATGAATCCACCCAAACCGGATTTGGCAACGACACGATGGCAGGGGATCAAACCGGCATACGGATTGTCTCGGCAGGCGCCGGCAACCGCTCTCGGCCCGGAACCCAATTCCGCGGCAAGTTCGGCGTACGTTTTGGTCTTGCCTGACGGAATATCCAACAAGGCTCGCCAAACCCGGTTACGGTGTGCGCTACCGCGCGCCAGCATGGTCACATTCAATTCGACAAACTCCGGCTCCGTTAGAAACGCTACGAAAGGCTTTGCCAACGAAGAAACCGCCTCGCGTACCGACTCAGTCCGCCAAGACGCATCGACGACGACATCGCCAGTCATCGTGACGATTAAATTAGCTTCGCAAAATGGCACGGCGATGACACAGGTTTCGCCCTCCGCGACAGCCTCCCAACGAATGTGTAACGTCATCGTTGACTCCCAATGTCCGGCAAAAAAAAAGGCAGCGAATTGGCTGCCTTTTTTGATGACTCTGCTTAACGCCGAGTCGCCGCCTCACCATTAAGACAGTCGTTCTTTAATACGAGCGGCTTTACCGGTCAGGTCGCGCAGATAATACAGCTTGGCTCGACGCACATCGCCACGGCGTTTGACTTCGATACTGCTGACGGCGGGGCTATGAGTTTGGAACACTCGCTCGACGCCGACACCGTGGGAAATTTTTCTAACGGTGAACGCTGAATTCATGCCGCGATTTCGTTTGGCGATAACTATACCTTCGAAAGCCTGCAATCTTTCCCGCTCGCCGTCCACAACCCGAACCTGAACCACGACAGTGTCGCCTGGGCCGAATTCTGGCACGTTTTGTTTAAGCTGAGCCGCTTCCAACTCTTCAATAATTTTACTCATAACCACACCCTATTAAACAATTTCATTTCTAAATTCACTCAACAAAGCCTCCTGCTCTGCCGTCAAGTTCAAACTCCGGAGTAGCTCCGGACGCCGCATCCACGTGCGGCCCAGCGCTTGTTTCAAACGCCAGCGCTTGATCGCCGCATGATTTCCGCCAAGCAACACATCCGGCACATCACCGAACTCGCCATGCTCCGGCCTCGTATAGTGGGGGCAATCCAACAAGCCATCCACATGAGAATCTTGCTTTGCCGACTCATCATCCCCCAATACGCCGGGAAGCAAGCGGGTCACCGCATCAATAACAATCAGCGCGGCAAGCTCTCCGCCACTGATAACATAGTCGCCGATAGACCACTCTTCATCGCATTCTTGAACGACAAATCGCTCATCGACACCTTCATAGCGTCCGGCCACCAATATCAACTGTTCGAATCGACTGGCCTCATGCAACAAATTTTGCGAAATCACTCGCCCCTGCGGGCTCAAATACACGACTTTAGTGCCACCTCCGGCGCAACCGGCTAGCTTTGCCGAGGCAACCGCGTCACGTAGAGGCTGGTATTTCATTACCATGCCCGGACCGCCACCGTAAGGCCTGTCGTCGACCGTTTTATGTCGGTCTTGAGTAAAATCTCGAGGATTCCAAACAGCAAGATCAACCAATCCGCGTTCTATCGCCCGACCGGTAACCCCAAATGCGGCAGCGTCGGCGACCATCCGCGGAAAAATGCTGATCACATCGAAGCGCATACCGCAACAGCCGTCAAAAATCGGCGTCCCAATCGACCAAAATGCAGCCTTTTTCGGTATCGACCTTGAGGATTGTTTGCCCCATCAGAAACGGGATCAAGCGTTCTTGTTGCCCATCCGAAACCACCACAACGTCATTAGCGCCGGTCTCCAACAAATGATCGACCACCCCCAACTCCATAGCGGCCTGATTAACGACCCTCAGACCGATTAAGTCGGTCCAGTAATACTCGCCATCCGCCGGCTCGGGCAACTGTTGTCTACGTATCAGGATCTCCGACCCCATCAACGCCATCGCCGCATCGCGATCATCCAAATCTTCGAGTTCGGCCACAACGGCAGCGCCTTGGCGTCTTCCGGCTAGGACCTTAAACTCGCGAATTTGATCGTTCTTCCTAAGACACCAAG
Organism: Methylomonas sp. LWB; assembly: GCF_001856095.1. Lineage (NCBI taxonomy): Bacteria > Pseudomonadati > Pseudomonadota > Gammaproteobacteria > Methylococcales > Methylococcaceae > Methylomonas > Methylomonas sp. LWB. Next base: position 21,261 of record NZ_MKMC01000002.1, on the reverse strand, counting down.
GCGAGTAAGCCAAGATATTTTCTCGCGGATCGGTATAAGAAAAAACTTTTACCCATCCTTTGATGCCAAACACGCCGGAAATTTGGCCGACGCTCAAATACTCTTCGGCAGACAAGCGGGATTAGGCAACAGCCTTGCTAGCGTCCTTGATCAGTTTGGCGACTCGATCCGAAGGCTGAGCGCCGTTAGCGGTCCAATATTGAACGCGTTCGGTATCCAAAACCAAGCGCTGCTCGCCGCCTCTCGCCAGAGGATTAAAAAAACCTACCCTTTCGATGTAGCGCCCGTCGCGGCTACTTCTGCTGTCGGTTACGACGACATGATAGAAAGGACGGTTTTTAGCGCCGCCTCTGGACAAACGAATACTTACCATCTGCACACCCTAGATAACAATGAGTCAAAAATTTAATCTACCTATTCTACGCGATTTGCCACGCAAGAAAAGAAAAAATTGAAAAATCACATCTTCATGCCGCGCATATTGCTTTTCAGACCCCGCATCATGTTGACAATGTTGCCTTTACTAAACTTTTTCATCATTTTCTCCATCATCTTGTGCTGCTTCAACACACGATTGACAGCATTCAAATCCAGACCGCAACCGTCGGCGATGCGCTGCTTGCGACTGCCCTTGATCAGATCGGGAAAGCGCCGCTCTTGCTTGGTCATCGAATTGATCACGGCGATTTGATGCACCAAATCCTTGTCGTTGACCTTTTCCTTAACTTCTTTCGGCACCGCGCCCATGCCGGGCAACTTATCCATCATGGCGCCGATACCGCCCATGTTTTGCATTTGCGTCAACTGCTCGCGCAAATCTTCCAGATCAAAACTTTTGCCCTTCTGCAACTTCTTGGCGAGCTGCTCGGCTTTTTTCTTGTCGACGTTCTGCTCGATGTCCTCGATCAGCGACAACACGTCACCCATACCCAAGATACGCGAGGCCAGCCGATCCGGATAGAACGGCTCCAACGCATCGGATTTTTCGCCGACACCGATAAACTTGATCGGCTTACCGGTAATATGCCGAATCGACAGCGCCGCCCCGCCTCTGGCATCGCCGTCGGCCTTGGTCAAAATCACGCCGGTCAACGGTAACGCATCATGAAAAGCCTTGGCGGTATTGGCCGCATCCTGACCGGTCATGCTATCGACGACGAACAGTGTCTCTATCGGCTTGATCGCGGCATGCAGAGCCTTGATTTCAGCCATCATCTCGTCGTCGACGTGAAGACGGCCCGCCGTGTCGACGATCAACACATCCAAAAACTGGCGCTTGGCGGCATCGATAGCCCGATTAACAATATCGACAGGCTGCTCGGTGGATTCGCTGTCGAAGAACTTCAGACCAAGATCGTCGGCCAGGGTTTGCAACTGCTTGATTGCCGCCGGACGATAGACGTCCACGCTGACCACCCCGACCCGCTTCTTTTTCTTTTCCTTTAAATGCCGGCCAAGCTTGGCGACCGTCGTCGTCTTGCCCGCACCTTGCAAGCCCGCCATCAAAATCAGCGCGGGGGGATTGGTCCGCAGATTCAGCTCTTCGTTGGCCGAGCCCATCACTCGCACCAATTCGCCCTGCACCACTTTGATCAGAGCTTGCCCCGGCGTCAAACTGGTCTGAACTTCTTGACCCAGCGCGCGTTCCGTCACCTGCTCGATAAAATCGTTGACGACCGGCAGAGCGACATCGGCCTCCAGCAACGCCATTCGCACTTCCCGCATGGTGTCCTGGATATTGGCCTCGGTCAAGCGGCCCTGACCCTTGATTTTTTTGAGCGCACCGCTCAGGCGATCGGATAAATTGTCAAACATAGCTACGTCTTTATAGTTCTGAAGTCCTGGTGATGATCCGCCGTAACAATCGAATTACGACAATCAGGCCGCTTAGTTTAACATAAGCGCTTCGCAACGCCTTTCGATTCTTCCGGCCATGTACCTCAGCACAGCCATCGGCATTTTATCGATTCTGACCTACGCGCTCGCGGGGGCGGGAATCGCTAGAGAAATCCTTGCCGCGCAAAGACAGTCCTCGCTTCCACTCAAATTGGCTTGGGCCGCGGCCGGCCTGCACAGCGCTTATACCTTCCTAAACATCCACGAGCAGAACGGCTTTTCGTTCGGTTTTTTCAACACCGCGTCGCTAACCGCGTTGGTCGTTGTCTGGTTACTACTGTTTGCCGCCCTCGATAAGCCGGTGGCAAAACTCGGCGTATTGGTATTCCCAGTGGCGGCATTACTTCTGGCGGCTAATCTAGCCTATCCGAGTAAACCTCATCCTCTCGCCCATCACGACTGGCAGTTGACCGTCCACATTTTGACGTCGATTTTAGCCTTTGGCCTTTTGAATATCGCCGCGGTACAAGCCATTCTACTGGCGATTCAAGAACAGCAACTGCGCCATCATCACCCGAAGCAATTTATGTTAGCGCTACCGCCGTTGCAGGCCATGGAAGCGCTTTTGTTCCAAATGATCGCTACCGGCCTGGGGTTTTTAACCATTTCGTTGTTGACCGGCTTTCTGTTTATCGACGACTTGTTTGCACAGCATCTGGCGCACAAAACCGTGTTGTCGATTCTCGCCTGGCTGATATTTTCCGCACTGCTATTCGGCCGCTTGCGCTACGGCTGGCGCGGACAAAGCGCCGTGCAATGGACATTGATCGGCTTTACGTCGCTGTTGCTGGCTTATTTCGGCAGCAAACTGGTGTTGGAGTTAATCCTGAAGAAAATCTAGGTCGCGACCACGCCTAACGACTCGTCAAGCGCGACAATTTCCCGCAACAGCGCCGTCGCGTAAGCGCCGGCCGGCAAACCGAAACCTAAGCGCAAAACCGCTTCACTCTCGAAGCCCCACACCAAATCGGTCGGCCTAACCACGAGCGCTCGCCTATCCTGCGTCAGGCCAGCCGAAATCAAACCTTGCGCCAGTATCGGCTGCGCCGCGACAATTCGTTGCTCTAGTTCCAGCGCATCGGCGCGAGCCCCACTAACGCCCTTGCCCCACAACGCACCGCTGCACTGAATGTCGCCGGCCGCCAGTCGCGCCGCCAGCGCCGAATCGATTTCATCCGCGGCAAAATAGCTGTGACTGCCGGCCAGCATAAAAGCCTCGCCAGTCAGGCCGGTACTCCAGCTACCGGTCGCCACCCGTTCGGCCAGAATCAGATTAAATAAATAAGACCGCGCCGCCGACAGGTAAATCGAGCGCTGTTCCGGTTTCACCCTGACACCGCCGAACATTTCAGCCGCTCGCGCGACATTGCGGCCTTGGAAACCAAAACGTTGTTCGCCGAAATAATTGGGAAATCCCAAGCGCTTGACTTGCTCGAGCTGGGCATCCAAACGTTCGCGGTCGCCTTGCCAGTTACGGATCAAAATCTCGAATCGATTGCCCTGTAGCACACCTCGCTTTAACTTGCGTGGGTGGCGAACTGCTTCCAGTATTTTCAGATGGTCTCCCTGCAACATTCTCCAATCAGGCTCCACCTTGCCGGGCAACCAAACGCTGAACCATTGCCGGGTGCGTCCGTGTCGGTCTTTCAGGCCGGCGTAACCGATGTCGCGCTGCCTAACGCTGGCGTGGCGGGCCAGCAGCCGGGCGACATATTCGGTGTTTTCGCCGATTTTTTCGACGAATAGAAACACGTGCTCGCCACTGCCTTCCGGTTGGAAGCCGAGGATTTCTTCGACAAAGAAATCCTCGGGGATGGTTCTAATGTCACCAGTGCCGGATGGGCCGCCGAAAGCGCGAGGCCAGTCCGGTAACGGAAATTCGCTCACTTTTCGATCAGCACCACAGCCTGCACCGCAATGCCTTCCTTACGGCCTTCGAAGCCGAGTTTCTCGGTGGTGGTGGCTTTGACGTTGATGAAGTCGACATCCACTTTCAGGTCGGCGGCGATATTGGCGCGCATCGCCGGCACGTGCGGCAGCATTTTCGGCGCCTGGGCGATGATGGTGACGTCGGCGTTAACCAGTTTGTAGCCTTTCTCCTGGACGATGCTGTACACGTGGCGCAGCAATACCCGACTGTCGGCACCTTTGAAATTGGGATCGGTATCCGGGAAGTGCTTGCCGATGTCGCCAAGCGCCGCCGCGCCCAAGATGGCGTCGGCCAAGGCGTGCAGCACCACGTCGCCGTCGGAATGGGCCTCCAGGCCTTTTTCGTAAGGAATGGTGACACCGCCCAAAATGATGTGGTCGCCGTCGTTGAAACGGTGGACGTCGTAACCTTGACCGACTCGAATCATGTTTGTTGCTCCATATAAAATTGCGCCAGCGCCAGATCTTCGGGCCGGGTGATTTTGATGTTGTCTGGGCGGCCTTCGACGATTCTGGGCTTGAAGCCAAGGATTTCCAGCGCGCTGGCTTCGTCTGTCACCGCTGGATTGCCTTCGGTTTGCTGCAAGGCGTCGCGCAGCATGCCGTATTTGAACATCTGCGGGGTCAGCGCCCGCCAGACGTGTTTGCGGTCGATGGTCGCGGTGATGGTATCGCTATCGACATACTTTAGCGTATCGTGCGAACTCAGCGCCAGAATACCGCCGACGGCGTCATCCTTCAGACTGTCGATCTGCAAATGAATGTCGCCGGCGGTCAGGCACGGACGTGCCGCATCATGCACTAACACCCAATCGTCTTCGGCGGCCAAGCCTTGCAAGGCTTTCAATGCCGATAGCACCGAATCGGCGCGTTCCTTACCGCCGGGGGCGGTGATGACGTCGGGATGTTGGGAGATTTCCAGCTCGGGCCAATACGGGTCTTCGACAGAAATCGCCACGGCGACTTTTACGAAAGCTCCGGATTCCAGCAAGCGACTCAAAGTGTGTTCGATGACGGTCTTGCCGGCCAGCGGCAGATATTGTTTGGGGCGGTCGGCTTGCATGCGTTTGCCGACGCCAGCTGCCGGGACTACTGCCCAGCATTTGAGAATTTGATTCATGCGCTACTCAAGCACTTGAAAGAAGGTTTCGTTTTCCTTGATCATGCCCAGCTCGTAGCGGGCGCGTTCTTCGATGGTTTCCAGACCTTTGCGCAGGTCCAGCACTTCGGCGTACAGCGAGTCGTTACGCTCTTTTTTCTCTTGGGCATCCTTGGTCAATTCCTCCAGCCGCGCGCGGTACTCGCGAATCTGCGACAAACTGGCGTCGCCGAACCACAACCGGTATTGGAAGTGCAGCGTCAACGCGATGATGACAAGGATCAGGGTTTTGATGGCGGTGTCTCTTTAGAAAAGAGTAGGTTGGGTTAGCGAAGCAACGCGGAGCGTAACCCAACACGACGACTCTTAAAGTTGCGGCAATCCTCCGCTTTCGCAAAGGATCAACCCAACCAACGCTTTTTATTTCAGCATTTTGAACGCGCCACGGCCGGCATAGCGAGCTTTCGCGCCCAACTCGTCTTCGATTTTCATCAGACGGTTGTATTTGGCGACGCGGTCGGAGCGGCTCAATGACCCGGTTTTGATTTGGCCTGTGCCGGTAGCAACCACCAAGTCGGCAATCGTGGTATCTTCGGTCTCGCCGGAGCGGTGAGAAACCACCGCGCTGTAACCGGCCGCTCCAGCCATAGTGATCGCTTCCAAGGTTTCGGTCAAGGTGCCGATTTGGTTAACCTTGATCAGGATGGAGTTCGCGATGCCTTTCTCGATACCTTCTTTCAGTATCGCCGGGTTGGTCACGAACAAGTCGTCGCCGACCAATTGTATGCGGTTACCCAACTTTTCGGTTTGGTATTTCCAGCCGTCCCAATCGTTTTCGTCCAGACCGTCTTCGATCGAGATAATCGGATATTTATCGACCCAAGCCGTCAGGAAGTCGACCATTTCCACTGAGTTGAAGCTGCGGTTTTCGGCGGACAAGACGTACTTGCCGTCGTCGAAATACTCGGAAGCTGCCGCGTCCATACCCAGGTAGATGTCTTGACCGGCTTTGTAACCGGCTTTTTCGATCGCTTCCAGAATCACTTCGATGGCTTCTTCGTTAGAGCGCAGATTAGGTGCGAAACCGCCTTCGTCGCCGACGGTGGTCGCCAAGCCTTTGCCTTTCAAGACTTTTGCCAGGTTGTGGAATACTTCGGCACCGTAACGGATCGCTTCGCGGAAGGTTGGTGCACCAACCGGCAGGATCATGAATTCTTGCAAATCGACGCTATTGTCGGCGTGCGAACCGCCGTTGATGATATTCATCATCGGTACCGGCAGAATGAATTCGCCGGATTTGTTCATGAACTGATACAGCGGTTTACCGGCTTCTTGCGCGGCGGCACGGGCAGCGGCCATCGATACGCCCAAAATGGCGTTGGCGCCCAGTTTGCTTTTTGCATTAGTACCGTCGAGATCGATCATTTTTTGATCCAGCGCGGCTTGGTTATCGGCTTGCATACCAACCACGGCATCTTTCAGCACGGTGTTAACGTTGTTAACCGCAGTCAACACGCCCTTGCCCAAGTAACGAGATTTATCGCCGTCGCGCAATTCGATAGCTTCGCGTTCGCCGGTGGAGGCCCCGGAAGGCACCATGGCGCTGCCGACGACACCTGAATCCAAATAAACTTCGGCCTCGACGCTGGGGTTGCCGCGAGAGTCCAGAATTTCTCTAGCTTTTACATCAACGATTCTCATGATCTTCAATTGCTCCGTGGGAGTGATGGATAGGTTTAGTTGTTTTGTTGGTTCAAGGTGTTTTCGATCAAGGCCGCCGCTTTTACCGCGCGATCGAGGGTCATCAAAGTTTCCAGCAGTTCCTGCATTCGATGCAGCGGCCAGGAATTAGGTCCGTCACTCAAAGCGTCTTCTGGCTTAGGATGAGTTTCCATGAATAATCCGGCAATACCGACCGCAATAGCCGCCCGCGCCAATACCGGCACGTGTTCGCGCTGGCCGCCCGAGCAACTGCCCTGCCCGCCCGGCAATTGCACCGAATGGGTAGCGTCGAACACCACAGGACATTGGGTGTCGCGCATCACGGCCAAGGAGCGCATGTCTGATACCAGGTTGTTGTAGCCGAAGGATACACCGCGCTCGCAGACCATGATTTGCTGGTTGCCGGTGGCCTTGGCCTTGGCGACCACATTGCCCATGTCCCAAGGCGCCATGAATTGGCCTTTCTTGATGTTGACCGGCTTGCCTTGAGCGGCGACGCTTTGGATGAAATTGGTCTGACGACACAGAAAAGCCGGTGTCTGCATGACGTCCACCACGGAAGCGACTTCCGCCAGCGGCGTGTCTTCGTGGACATCGGTCAAAACCGGTACGTCCAATTGCTGCTTGACCTTTTCCAGAATTTGCAGGCCGGTTTCCAGTCCCAAGCCGCGAAAACTAGACATCGACGAGCGGTTGGCCTTGTCGAAAGAGGATTTGTAAATGAACGGGATGCCGAGTTCGCTGGTGATTTCCTTAAGTTTACCGGCGGTATCCAACGTCATTTGTTCGCTTTCGATCACGCAGGTGCCGGCGATCAAGAAAAACGGTTGATCCAGACCAGCTTCGAAATGGCAGAGTTGCATGCTTAACCTTGTTGTTTATGCTCGTTAAAGTGCTTTTTGTGTTTGGCGGCGGCTTCGACGAAACCCGAAAACAAGGGATGGCCATTGCGTGGCGTCGATGTAAATTCGGGGTGGAACTGGCAAGCCAGGAACCAGGGATGCTCCGGCAGCTCAACGATTTCGACCAGCCGGCCGTCCAAGGATTTGCCGGAAAAACGCATGCCGGCGGCTTCCAGTTGTTTCAGATACTGGTTGTTGAACTCGTAACGGTGGCGGTGACGCTCGGTGATCACGTCTTTTCGATACACCTCGAAAGCCAGCGATTCGTCCTTCAAGCGACATTTTTGCGCGCCGAGGCGCATGGTGCCACCGATGTCGGAGTCTTCGTCGCGGGTGACCAGTTCACCAGCCTCGTCCATCCATTCGGTAATCAAGCCGATCACGGGATGGGGGCTCTTCGGCAGAAATTCGGTACTGTGGGCGCCTTCCAGGCCGACCACATTGCGGGCGAATTCGATCACAGCCGATTGCATGCCCAGGCAAATACCCAGAAAAGGGATTCTGTTCTCGCGGGCGAAGCGCACCGTCGAAATCTTGCCTTCGACGCCGCGCTCGCCGAAACCGCCCGGCACCAGAATGGCGTCGACATCCTTCAACCGAGCGGTGCCTTCCTGCTCGATGGTTTCGGAATCGATGTATTTGATCTCGACCTTGTGGCGGGTATGAATGCCGGCGTGCAACAAGGCTTCGTTCAAGGATTTGTAGGCATCGGTATGGTCGACGTATTTGCCGACGATGGCGATTTGCACCTCGTCGGTTGGGTGGGTCAGGCCGTCGACGACTTTTTCCCACGCGCTCAAATCGGCTGGCGGCACGTCCAGACGCAATTGGTTGACGACGATGTCGTCCAGCCCCTGCTCGCGCAACAGCAGCGGAATGCGGTAGATGGTATCGGCATCGATCGCGGTGATGACCGCCTTCTCGCTGACGTTGGTGAACAGCGCGATTTTGCGGCGTTCGCTGGCCGGGATGGTTTGTTCGGAACGGCAGATCAGAATATCGGGTTGAATACCGATGGTGCGCAGTTCCTTAACCGAGTGCTGGGTCGGCTTGGTTTTCAGTTCGCCGGCTGACTTGATATAGGGCACTAGGGTCAAATGGATGAACACCGCGCGGTCGCGGCCCAATTCGACGCCCATTTGGCGGATGGTTTCCAGAAACGGCAGCGACTCTATGTCGCCGACCGTACCGCCGACCTCGATCAGCGCCACGTCCTTGCCTTCCGCGCTGGCGTAAACCCGGCGCTTGATTTCATCGGTGATATGCGGAATCACTTGCACCGTCGCGCCGAGATATTCGCCCTTACGCTCGTTGCGAAGCACTTGTTCGTATACCTGCCCCGTCGTGAAGTTGTTTTTTTTGGCCATCGTGGTTTTCAAAAACCGCTCGTAATGGCCTAAGTCCAGGTCGGTTTCCGCGCCGTCCTCGGTGACGAACACTTCGCCATGCTGGAACGGACTCATGGTGCCCGGATCGACGTTGATGTAGGGATCGAGTTTGGTGATGGTGACCTTGAGGCCGCGGTCTTCCAAAATTGCGGCCAAGGAAGAAGCAGCGATGCCTTTCCCCAGCGAGGAGACCACACCGCCGGTGATAAAGATGAATTTTGTCATGAAAAATTTGCGCCTTGTCTAGCGTCTGGCAATGGGGTCAACACTAAACCGGAATTTTAACAGCTTTGTCCCATGCCTGCCGGGCAAATCTAGCCCTTGCGCCCCCACAGCAACCACTAAAAGCTCAGGCACATTCCTCACAGTAAGCTCACGACAACAACTGCCGTACATCAAGTTAGCAAGCGTTAAAACGCCAAGAATGCGACGAAATGTCGCACGAAGCGCCTGATCTCGAGAAAAAGACGGGCAACGACTGGCAAAAACAAGATCGCGCACACCATTATTAATGTTACCCACGATCAAACAATCGCCGCCATTGCCGAGCAACAAGGCGTGAAGTCCAACGCTATCGGAAGCGGCGCCGGAAAGTCGCTAAAGATTTTTCGATTCGTCAGCGTTGCGTCGTTTCGCCCAACGTTATGACATGGAATCCCTCTGTCAGCTGGAGGGCACATAGCTTACTACTAGACGCATAACATCTTCGAAAGGGCTCTAACAAAACCATTTCCAACTGTACTTATACAAGATAAATATCAATTTTTAGCACAACTATATTTTCCCAATATACTCTTCCACGGAGTCAACGTATTTTCTCATTCCTGTATCTTCCACGTCGTTATGGTCCGAATACCCCTTAAATTGACGCTTGGAACTAGTCGCATAATAATGATTAATCCGAAACATTTCGGGAGACACCACATCCATCCATGAATTTTCCTCACACGCCTTAACCCCATGAATAAACATTAGCTTCGTTAACTGAGGCCGGACAGCACATTTCTCTCGACCTAAGGACAAAACCTCCGGAGAACGTCGAATATAATTATTAATAATTAAACCCTTAGGAACCTGTTCAAATCCTGAATTTCCAAACCAGATCATCTTGAACTGCAACGCGGCTATATTTGGATGCTCTCGACTCTCTAAAAACTTCAAAAAATCTTGCTCGGCATTAACAGGATAGATAAACTCATCAACATCGATAAACAACATCCAATCGGAAAAACTACCGTATTTGTATAAACAATGGTGCATCTGTCCTCGCTGACAAAAACGCCAGCTATTATCGGGAGCACCGGACACGTAAGGATAATCCCAATCTATCAACGTCACAATTCCCTGGGCTATTAGAGGCGCCAACAAGTTACGTATCCGCCTTCTTTTTAAACTACGATTATCGTATATATAGAAATGACTTACGCCTATCATACGATAATATGCGATCCACTCAGGGATGAACCTATCTTCATCCTTCATCAACGTCGTCACACTTAGCTTATGCCGCGGCAATTCGACCGAATGATTCGAAAGCTGGAGAGAGTTAACGATTTGACTACCGTCCAACTTTAACGTAATCAAAACCACGGGCTTACTCCGAAAACCAGAGGGAATCAAATATTTAATGATTGAAACCTGATAAGCCTCCTTTTCATCGGCAAAATCCTCAACGACCTGCCCAATAACTTCGCAACCTGAGTCGAATACGCATATTAATCTACTCCAGTCGGCAACGCGGTCATATCTACCAATAGCTACCACGTAATTTTTATCGCCGGAAACGAATACATCGTAGATAGCGGGCTTACCAGAAATTTTAATCTCGTGGCGACCGCCAAAATTCGGCAACGTCAGTTTCTTAAAGTAAAAAACCCAAATTGGATAATTTAACTGAACGAAATTATACGCAACATCCAGACTGACTTTTTTTCCCAGCCTCTTCAATAGGCTTAGCAGGACTCTCATACAAGCTTCCTATTCAGTGAAATCAGGCAAGTAATGATCCAAGGAACGCTTCATTATCTCTACCTCAGGAAACCATAACGCATCTTCCAAAGGCTTGTTCAACAAAACCACCGGCACTTTTGGATTAAAAATCGACGCCCAAGCTGATAAAAATGACGACGACCGGATTAGTGCGTCGCATTTCGACAACAACAAAGAATTAACTAACGCATCGAATCCTTTCGAATAATTATCGCCGCCCCCATCGAGACTATGAATTGCCTTAATGCCATCGCTGCGAAAATGGTCCTGATGGCTCACCACAGCAATATCTGGAAATTTTTCCAGCATATATTGAATAAAACGACTTTCATCACTAGCGACAAATAGAACATCGACGCTGGGGTGATCCGCTAAAAAATTTCGAATCGTTTGTTCACAATACGCCCAAGCGACTTGTGGCGCCTCGACTACTTTATCGGTACCTCGAAAATGAACCCCCAAAACATACTTACCTGCAAAATGCTCGGCAACGAACGCTTCCACCTCGGCGGAAATCACCGGATTGAACTCAATATATTCACGGAAAATCTCGCCGGCTTGTTCCAAGCTCAAATCGTGAAAACACCAACCCGGCATCCGTAAATCTCTGATACGTCGAACCTTGGTAACCAACCAAGGCCTATACTCGGCTGCGAAACCGGCCGCTGACATTGCTCGATTAGAAAAATAATACTTAAACCAATCGCGCCCCAAAACCGGATCCGAATAATTCTTCGTAGTAAATTCTAAATAGGGTACTAAACCCTGCTTCTTACAGAAATGCAAAACAAACAGCGCCCAATTCAGAACCGCGAAAAACCCTAAATTGGAATTCACGATCTCAATTGCAAAAACGCCTCGATTTAACCGTTGAAAATGCCGATAAAAATATGGCGTCAGCTCTGAAGCTACCGCATCGAAAGCTTGGCCGGGCGTTTTAATTGCAGCAATTCTCCACCAAATATGCCTCAGATTCATAACATTTCACAACCTAATTTTAGAGAACCCAATATCTCGGGAATAAAAAGAAAATCAGAGCAAAATACCGCCTAAAACCCCTGATCGACATCCTCCCGCAAACCAGGCCATCGACTGAATGCGAACACCCAAATCATGATGATATTCAAGACCGGCACCAATAATGCGATGACCCAACGTCCATCAAAGCCGGCTTTCCGCAGTATTCGAAATCCCAACCACAAACAAAACAAGATATAGACGGGCAACAAAATGAAAAACAACGCCATCTCAACCTCCCCGCCGCGCGTTTGGCCATTCCGCGAAGGCCAACTGGATGAATACGATTAATAAACCGAACACCGGAATAAAAACCAGTCCAGCCCAAAGCGGATTCAAGCCCACTTTTTTATAGATTACGATAGTGGGAATGGCGATCATCATGCCGACGATCGCCGACTGCAAAACTTCGGCAAACATCTCATTTCTCCGACTAGGGTTTATCCATTCATCATCACACGCTTTGTCGAAACTGCCAAGACACTCGGTAGCAAGGTTCGTTTTTCGAACCGCCGACCCACTCGTCCACCCAAAGGCCAGCCACCGCCGCCAAGCGGCCATCCAGATATATCAACGGCCTCCACTCCCGTTCCCACGGAGGGGTGCCGGCTGCCTGATAGAGCTTTTTCAAACTATGCCGGCCGCCCCTCCCCGGCAACTTCAACTTTTCGCCGCCGCGCCGGAACCTCACCGTGACACTAGCCCGATCCCAAAGCGCTTGAGCGATGCCGTCAACGGAAACTTCCTTGCTCAAGCGACAACCGCCGCCCAATTCGATCTGCTGGGCATTGTCAGGCCAAACCACTTCGCCGTGCGTGCGAACAGCCGGATGGGCCGGCACGCAAACTAAGCGCTTGCGGTATCTTCGAATCAGCGCGCCCTGATAACATAATTGCGGGTTCGCATCGCCACGCGCATCGACGACCTGCGCCAGAATCGCTTCAGTTATGGCTCGGCTCGGCGGCCGGAGGCCGTTGCGAGCTAACCATTGCCGAATCAGCAAGCGACGGCGACTTGCCGCAACCGGCAGTTGGTCGATCGCCAGCTCGCCCCTGTCCAAACCGGATACGGCGGCCAATTGTGCTTCGGCCCACTCGTCCAGGCATTCCGCAGCCTCTCCACACAGCTCGGCCGACCGCGCCACCGTTTTATCCAGCCCAGGCCAGCGTTGTTTCAGTAGCGGTAGAACTTGGTTTCGCAGAAAATTCCGGTCGAAATCATTCGTGGCATTGCTCGGATCCTCTATCCAAACCAAGCCTTGCTGGCGCGCGTAGACCAATACCTCGGCCTTGCCCACTTTCAACAGCGGCCTGACCAAAGACCCTCGGCCCAGCGGCGATATCCGAGGCATCGCCGCCAATCCAGCCACGCCAGCTCCGCGAAATAGTTGCAGCAACACCGTTTCCAGTTGATCCTCGCGGTGCTGAGCCGCCAGCACCACATCGTCGCGGTCCAGCAAATCGGCTAGCGCGGCGTATCGAGCGCGACGAGCAGCCGCCTCCGGACTTTCACCCGGCGCAGCCGAGGCGTCGACAGTCAGCAGCAAGAACTCGACACCCAACGCTTCGCATTGCCGACGACAATGGGTGCCCCAGGCCGTCGACTTCGCTTGCAAGCGGTGGTCGACGTAGACCCCGCACAGCTTGGCTTGCCAATCCGGTTGCCGTGCGCACAGGTGCAATAGTACGTGCGAGTCCACGCCACCACTGTATGCGACATACAAACGCCCAACCCGCTCCGGCAGCGCGGAACTCACTGCCTGAAAGCTCAGCATAAGGCAACGCTCCAAAAAAAAGGCCGAGAGAAATCGGCCTTTTCTACGCTGATGTTCCGGACAAAGGAATTATTTGGCCGGCTCTTCAATGAACGAGCCGAAACGCATGATACGTTGATAACGTTTCTCCAACAGTTTGTCCATGTCGCCAGCTTCCGCCTGCAATTCACCCAAATGCCTGAGCAAGGCTTCCTGCAAATTGGCGGCGATCTTGGCGAAATTGCGGTGACCGCCACCGACCGGCTCGCGGATGACTTCGTCCAAAAAGCCTTGTTCGCGCACGCGGTCGGAGGTTATGCCCATGGCCTCGGCAGCCAACTGGGCCTTGTCGGCGCTTTTCCATAAAATAGACGCACAACCTTCCGGCGAAATTACCGCGTAAGTACTGTATTCCAACATTAGCAAACGGTCGCCCACCCCAATAGCCAACGCGCCACCGGAGCCGCCTTCACCGATCACGGTACAGATAATCGGTGTCCGCAATTTGGACATTTCGAACAAGTTACGGGCAATCGCTTCGCTCTGACCGCGCTCTTCCGCGCCAATGCCAGGATAGGCGCCGGGAGTATCGATCAGACAAATGACCGGCAACTGAAAGCGCTCGGCCATTTTCATGACGCGCAAGGCCTTCCGATAACCTTCCGGCCGCGGCATTCCGAAGTTTCTGTAAATTTTTTCCTTAGTGTCTCGACCTTTTTGATGACCGATCACGACGACCGGCCGACCCTCCAAGCGCGCTAAGCCGCAAACGATGGCCGGGTCGTCCGCGAATGCGCGATCGCCATGCAACTCATGGAATTCGGTGAAAATTAACGAGATATAATCCAGCGTGTAGGGTCGTCCCGGATGGCGCGACAATTGGGAAATCTGCCAGTCGGACAAGTCGCTGAAAATACTCTCGGTCAGGCTCTCGCATTTCTGCTCCAACTGCTTCAGCGTCTCGGAAATATCGAAGTTGTTGTCTAGCTCGACTTTGCGCAGCTCTTCAATCTTGGCTTGCAGTTCGGCAATCGGCTGTTCAAAATCAAGAAATTTTAAATCCATGGCTTTCGGGAGCGGAATCTCTAAAATGGCCGGCAATTCTATTAAAAAAAGCCGATATTGCCTATCTATTTCGGCCGCGGTTTCGCTTAGCGTGCGACCGCTCCCCTATGGTCACCGTCACGCTTATGTCATTCATGAATAGCAAATACTCCGGTCCTCGCGACGCCTATATGCCGCTAGCCGCCAAAATGCGACCAAGCAGCCTTGATGAATTTATCGGCCAACAACACCTGCTGGCAAAAGGCAAATCGCTAAGGGCAGCTATCGACAACGGCGCGTTGCATTCGCTGGTATTTTGGGGACCGCCGGGAGTCGGCAAAACCACGCTGGCCAAGATCATCGGTGGCATGACCCATAGCCACATCATCGAGTTGTCGGCGGTGATGGCCGGTGTCAAGGAGATTCGCGCCGCCGTGGGCGAGGCTGAAGAAATCAAGGCTCGACAGGGCTTGAATACCATCGTATTCATCGACGAAATTCACCGTTTTTCGAAGAGTCAGCAGGACTCGTTGCTGGCGCCCATCGAAAGTGGCGCAATCGTGCTGTTCGGCGCCACCACCGAGAATCCGTCGTTCGAGCTGAACAACGCGCTGCTGTCGCGCTTGCGAGTCTACGTAATGCGCAGCCTCGATACCGACGCGCTGATCGAACTGCTGGAGTGTGCGCTAAGAGATAAACAGCGCGGCTTGGGCCTGCGGCCGATCGAGATAGACCGCGAAACTCTGACGATGATCGCCAAGGCCGCCGATGGTGACGCCCGACGAAGTTTGAATATTCTGCAAATTGCCGCCGACCTAGCCGAGACCGTGGATGGACGAGAAGTCGTTAAACCTGGAATGATCGACGAAGTCCTGCAAGGCCACGCAAACCGCTTCGACAAGCGCGGCGATATTTTTTACGATCAAATCTCCGCTTTGCACAAATCAGTGCGCGGCACCGATCCTGATGCGGCATTGTATTGGTTTGCCCGGATGCTGGACGGTGGTTGCGACCCGCTTTACATTGCCCGGCGCGTGATTCGAATGGCCGCCGAAGACATCGGCAACGCAGATCCGCGCGGCTTACAACTCGCGCTAAACGCCACCGAGGCCTACGAAAGACTAGGCAGCCCTGAAGGCGAGCTAGCTTTGGCGCAAGCGGTAACCTATCTTGCGTGCGCACCGAAAAGCAACGCCGTCTACACGGCCTACAAGGCGGCAATGATCGATGCCAAAAAAAGCGGCTCGCTGGAAGTTCCAATGCATCTACGAAACGCACCGACCGGTCTGATGCGGGATTTAGGCTATGGCGCCGAATATCGCTACGCACACGACGAAGATCAAGCATTCGCCGCTGGCGAAAATTATTTCCCCGACGCCTTACAAAACCGCCGTTATTACTTTCCGGTCGAACGCGGATTGGAGAGTAAAATTAAAGAAAAGCTAAACTTTCTGCGCGGCTTACCGGCCAAAAAAACCTGATGAGATCAAATTTCGAAGGCGTAAAAAAAAGCCTCGCAACCCTGGGGATTGCGAGGCCGTGGAAACAAACGAACGATGGATGCTTCGTTTGCGAATCTCCGCCAATGGAGAATCAGACAGACTGCTTAACCGGATAAGTGGGTTCGGCCGCGATATTACTCATTAAAGCCGCTACACCGAACATTAAAGTCGAAAGAATAAACTCGCCGGAAATAAATCCGACAATACCGGTAAATGAAATAACCCCTATCATTAAATCTTTTTTAAATTCGTTCATGACAACCTCCGCGACATTTGATAAGAAACAGCTTTAATAAATCCACCCACCAAAGTCATCGCTATTCGACTTGGCGGCGTCGGGACTAAGTAAAAGCCAGTTCTTGATCAAATGCCAACCTCAGTGACCGACTATTGGAGGAATATCGCACTCTTTGTCGAAAAATTCGCGACTGGTTGGCAATCCGCCAGTATTGTCGAAGCCGATTTCCGGGCTAGCCTTAGCCGGAAACTGGCTTTACACTGCGGCAATTTTCCCCTTAACCTCTCCTGGTGACCCAATGAAAAGTCGCTTACATTGCGCCCTTGTACTGATTGCACTGACCGCTACCGCTTGCTCGAAAGCCTATTACGGTAGCCTGGAAAAACTGGGCATTCCTAAGCGGGAAGTCATGGTACATCGGGTCGAAAAAGCCCGCGAGACCCAGGAGGAAACCAAGCAACAATTCAAATCGGCACTGGAACAGTTCACCGTATTGACCAATTTTCAGGGTGGCGACCTGGAATCAACCTACGGGAAACTAAACGACGAGTATGATGCCAGCGTGCGGAAGGCGGATGAAATTCACAAACGCATCGCCGATATCGAAGACGTTTCGGAAGCCTTATTTACTGAATGGGAAGCCGAACTTAGGGAATACACCAACGCCTCGCTCAGACAAACCAGTAGCAAAAAGCTGGCGGTAACAAAAACCCAATACCGGCAATTGCTGGCAGCAATGCGCAAAGCGGAGTCCAAACTGGAGCCGGTACTGAAAGTCTTCAAGGACCAAGTCTTGTTTCTAAAGCACAATTTAAATGCTCAGGCCATCGCTTCGCTAAAAGGCCAGCTCGATAGCGTGAAATCGGATGTTTCCGCGCTAGTCCTTGAAATGGAAAAATCGATCAACGAAGCGGATAGCTTTATCGCGACCATGGAAAAGTCTTGAAGACTCCGGACTAAGTCCGGTTAGACCGAACAACCGGAGCACACCGAAATTGTGTACTCCGGCCCTCATTCAATCTTGGTGAGCGAAGCGCTTGCGCTCCTCGGCACTCTTACCCAATGCCTTGGCCATCCACGGCGGCGGCGCGTCAAACACTTTCTGAAACTCGCGCAACTGTGCTTCAGCTTCGATCACGTCCGGGATCTTGATCGGATAAATATCGGCTCGAATCACTTTCGCGGCGGCCGGTCCACCGATAGACTGCACGAATAACACATGGCAGTCCTTGATCAACTCGGCCCGGAACAGGTTTTTATCGTCGGCGGTATCGGCTTCCACCGTAGAGCGGATATCCACCAATCGCATGGCGTCCTTGGACAATTGATACACCAAAAACCGGATGCACGAGCCGAAATGCCCGTTCAGCGACTGCCCGCTGTTGGATGCGATCGCGACCCGGATCGATTCCGGCATGTCGCCTTCCTTGTAGGGGAGGATTTCCGGCAAGCCCTCGTCACCGTCTTCCTCGCCCCATAGATAACGCACTGCCAATTTGATGTTGGCCAATCCAATGTCGATATCCTCGCCATCTTCCTCGCCATCGTGGCTGCCAATCCCGGTTTTCAAATTGGTGACGGTAATGGTTTTCAGGCGTTCGTCGGTCAACGGCGAACCGACTTTTTCGTGCAGAATTCCAATCAGCGACGCCACATCCACGCCGGGCAACACTCTTGACGCCAACGCAATGCGGAGCGCGATATCTCTTGATAATTCCATAGCGTTACCCCTAAAGTTTGTGCTGTTCTTTCCAGTCGGCGTAACCGCCGGCCATGCTGTATACCTGCTGAAAACCGAAATCTCCGAACATTTCCGCCATATGCTCGCTGGCATGGCCGTAATAGCAATAAATCAGCATGGGCTTGGACTTATCGGCTTTTCTGATCAAGGTGTCGCGCAACTGTTCGTGTACGTGCATCGCATTGTCGATATGTCCTGCCTTATAGTCCTTAAGGTCCCGGCAATCCAAGATCATCGGCTGCTGTTCGGCGATCAAGGCTTCGGATTCGGCCACCGTAAGCGTCTTAAAGTTTTTCATAAGTCCTCACCCCCGTTTCGCTTCGCCGACCCGTTACACCGGACCGTAGCTTGCTTCGCGTTTAACTTCGATGGTTTTAGTCAACGCCGCTTCGTAGCTCAACGTCTCGCCTTTAAATTTAAAGCCTTTTGCCGCTTCGTACACGGTGATGACTTTGTCTTCGGCGGACTGGCCTTTCAGGTCCGCTTTCTCGATGTACAGAAATTCCATCGTTTCGTTCCAGACCATGCCCTCACTGTACGGCAACAATTTGAATGTATAACCTTCCAATTCGACAACCATTGGAGCGGCGATGTTTTCGACGTAAATCAAAGCCAAGGTATCGGCGGTCAAACCGGCTTTATATTTCTCGACGAATAGTGCAAGGGACTCCAACTGATAGACCATACCGTTTAAAAACAAGATCTTGTCGCTATCGGCCAGCATCGCCGCTTGCTGGATCAATAATTTGGGCGGGTTACGGTCGTTGGGATTGGTCGCGCCTTCGCGCATGGCACCTTCGATCAGCACTAAGTCGCCGCGCCAAGCAGTCAGACCCGCAGTGCTGGTTTTGCCCAATACCGTAGAAATGGTCAATAGGCCTTGGCTGTTGTAACTGTCGAGTAACATCGGAAACATCTCCTAATAGATAAAAAATTCGGTTCAATTTAATTAAGCAAGAGCCTTGCCAGCCAAGCATACCCTTATCGCAACTGGGGCTATTCACGAATTGGGGTCATTCCGGCTTATCGGAAAACCCCGATTTGCCGACAGCGACCGCCAACAATGTCGCAAACACTACAAATTCCACGCGATTTTTCGGTTCGCCGTTGTAGGCTTTAACACTATTTTGCAGCGCCCCTACCGAATCGATATACTCAAATATAATTAACGAAATACCTCGCCAAACACACTACCCCAATTCGCTAATGCCCTACCGCGCTCGTCCACGGCCAGCGCTATGGCCCAAAAACTGCTTGTAAATACGTGGATTATGCCCATCAAGCAAAGTGCGACAACTTTCAGTCAAATCGCCACTATCGCACTCGATCAGCGTTAGTCCCGAACCGTTTCACGAACAATCACGTCTTTCGATATATATAATATGATATACCGAATATCCGCTTCGTTTGTTACTGAAACACCTGTTCCGGCCAAGCTGTCAAAGAAAACCTGCCGACAAGCGCGATCTTTAAGTCGGGGCGTTGACGATAGCGTTCGCCGGTTAACCCTGGCTCTTCGAGAGCAACGATCACCCACCAAACTAGCGAGGCCACCATGTTGTTAGAAATGAACGTCAAATTGCGCAGAGGCCATTTCGACCTGACCACATCGCTGGCGATCAATGACAACAGCATGGGCCTGCTCGGGAAATCCGGCGCCGGCAAAAGCACCTTGCTGGGCTTGATCGCAGGCGCCATTCAGCCGCATAGCGGCTACATTCTGGTCGACGGCAAGATCTTGTTCGACAGTCGCAAGGGTATCGTCATGCCGCGCGAACAACGTCCGGTAGGCGCCGTACTACAACTGGATTGCGCCGATCCGTCCGAAACCGTCCGCGAAAACTTGAACGCCACCCGCGAGCGCACGCTGAGGCATCGGAGAAACTTCAAGCTACCGTTCTTGATCGAGTTACTCGAATTGGGCAGCCTGCTCGACCAACCCTTACCGCTGCTTTCAGCCGGGGAAAGGCAACGGGTGGCCTTGGCCCGGTCGCTGGTGAAGTCGCCGCGCTTGCTGCTGCTGGACGACACCTTTGCGACGATAGGCCACGACTACCGGCCGCTGCTATTGGCGCTGCTCAAGCGCGCTCAAATCGAACTCAACCTGCCCGCACTCTACGCCAGTCAATCCTTAGGGGAAATCCTCGACTTGACCGACCAATTGATCGTGCTGGATCAGGGGAAGGTGACGCGTAGCGGCTCATTACCGGAAATCGCCAAGGGACAAGGCATGCTTCGCTATCTGGGCATGCGTCAGATAGACAACTTGCTGCCGGTCACCATACGTCATCACGACCATTCCGCCGGCCACACCCAGGCAGACAGTTTCGGCTTGCCGTTGGCGCTGCCGCTGAGGCCGCAATTGGCTCCGGGCAGCGGGACCCAGGTATCGATCCGCGCCAACGACATCGCGCTGTCGCGCGGATACTTAAGCGGCATTTCGATCCAGAACCAGATCAAGGGCCGCATCTGCGCGCTTATTCCCAGCGGAGAGAGCTTAATTGTGCAAATCGATTGCGGCGGCGCGTTGCTGGCCGAAATTACCCACGGCGCGGCCCGCGATATGGCTCTACAGGAAGGCGATACAGTTTATTGCTTGATCAAGACCCATTCGATCGCTTATCTGCGCGAACTTCAAACTCAGTCATACCAACGCGTGATTAGCGTAGGTCCGGATCACTATCACTTGCTTGAAACCGCGCCCACAGCCCACGGTTTCCACCACGCTATCGCAAATAGCGCCGTCGAAATCAAGCAAGTAACCGATCGAATCATTCAGGCCTAAGCACAACTAAATCCTATACATCTTTGTAGTCTATCCACTAAGCGACGGGCTCACTCATCGCCCGCGCGCGCCACCGGCAGCGGCTCGGGCTCTCCATGAGCGTCCTCGCTCTCTCCCGCGGCCGCATCGCCGTGCGTCGCGCCGTGCTCCGCATCGGCCGCGACATCCGGTTCGGCCGGATGTGTCTCGGAGGCAGTCGGCTCGGCGACAAACCAACTATCGTCTATCGTGACCGGCGGCACCAACGGTTCCAACG
>NZ_MKMC01000001.1:0-286 GCF_001856095.1 Methylomonas sp. LWB | reverse complement strand
CGGCTCAACAGCGCGGCTTGCCGATACAGCGGCAGGCTATCCTGGTATTTGGCGGTGACGACCCAGGCTAATGCCGTTTCGGTGAGCAAGCCTTTGGGGATGATGCGAACCGGTGCCGGCGTCACGCGAATGCTTTCATCGCAGCACGGGCAGGCATATTTGACGCGGTGATGTTGAATGACTCGCACCTGTTGCGGCACGATGTCGAGCTGCTCGCTGATTTCAGCGCCGATTTCCACCAGACGAGTACCGTCATGCGCACAGATGCGTTCGGCTTCCGCTAATT